>JAEWLI010000093.1 GCA_023393375.1 Bacteroidota bacterium | reverse complement strand
TTATTCAGGTCAGGTGGAAATGGCTGTAAGGCATCTTGATCCTACGCTCAGTGGATTCGGACTGGCTGTACCGGGAGGTGACATGTTTGCCATCCGTGAAGATGAAAGTACGAGCATCCTTTATTCCTATGGAATATTAAGAGTCTTAATGTATGGCTCAGGTGGTGAGCCACTCCAGCTTGCCGATGGTACAAAATCTACATTGGTCATGACCATTCCCGACGAACAACTTCAAACAGCACCTTCCACCATTCCACTCTGGTATTTTGATGAAGAGGTAGGTATATGGAAAGAAGAAGGTTTTGCTGAAAAGATAGGTGACCAATATATTGGCGATGTAGCGCATTTTACTGACTGGAATTGTGACAAACCGGAAGAATATGCCACCATCATTGGCCGGCTGTTAGACTGCAGTGGAAATCCTGCCTGGGGAACTCTTGAAGCTGGACAAATTGCTTTGGAGCCACAGATATTATCAGAAACCGGAGAACATGATGGCACTTTCGAAATTGATGTGCCAGCACGTACTCCTGTGACACTCACATTTACAGATCCACTGGTAATTACACCTCTAACGAAAGATGGCAGGGGCAAAGTAATTGTAATTGTACCACCTCTGGCTCCCGAACAAGTGTATGATGTGGGTGATGTACAGGTGTTTCCCTGTCCCACCTATTTTTCGGCTACTGTTAATACTGCCACAAATGATGACATTGAATATGCCATGTTCTATTCTGACAATGGATCAAAAGCTTTGTTTGACCCCACGCATGTTTTGGAAACCACACTTCCACCAGATATGTCAATCACACTCAGACTGACAACAGCATCAGGCATTACCTATATAAAAACATTTACAACCCCTGGCCCTGGTGAAACAATAGATCTCGGTGTAATTGATCTTACCACATCGAATAATGTAGAGATTACCGGTACGATATTGTGTAATGACGCACCGGTAACACAGGCACAAATCTCATTTTCATGGGAAGAGTCACCGGGTAATCAAGAGACTAAATATGCTATTCCCAATGAAGAGGGTAAATTTACTTTCCCCGCACCTTTTAATACAAATGTAACAGTAGAGATCATCGCTTCCAGCGGAAGTTGGCAACAATCAATTGAAACACCAGCAACTGATAATAAGATCGATCTGGGAGAAATTGAGCTGTGTAAAGAAGGAGTGGTGGGTGAAACCAGCTTCAGAATCACTGGAGATGGGTTTAACAACAAGCTGATATCAATATTTACCAGTAAAAACAGTCGGGAGTTCAATTACGCCATTTATGCAGGAGGCACTGAGAAAGCTACTTCAGTATACGTTAATGATGTATCAGATACTATTGCCATCACTGTAGTATTTTCAGGAAATACCACCGGCGTAAAAAACCAAAGCTCCTCATTGGTGCGTATAGAGAAATTCAAAGGTCAAACCGTAAAAAATGAATACTACGAAGCGGGTTTGGGATTCCCAAATACAACGTTGTTAATGGAAGTAACTGCATACGATGAAGTGGGAGGAGTGGTAGAAGGTACATTTTCAGGAACTTTCCAGGAAAAGGCCTCCAATGGAACCCCAACTGGCACTTCAGTAACAATTACTGAAGGCAAGTTTTCCGCATTAAGGTATCCTGATTTATTTTAAGGAAGAATTTCTTATAATTTCAGATCATCCATCAGACTTTTCACAAAAGTTTGATGGATGATTTTTTTAAATACACATTTAAATCCAACTATCAACAGGTTTGAAAAACCATCGTAGCTAATAATTCATGGTTGAGATCGTGAGTTGGAGAAATAGTCCTTAGTTCGAAGCTGATAGCTGATAGCAAAAAAGGAGAGTCGGGAAGTTGATAATTTGGAGAGTTGGGAAAATAGTTCGTAGCTGGTAGTTAGTAGTTCGTAGTAAATTGGTGTGAGTTTAAGAAATCAGGTAACACCAAAGGCAACTTAATGAAAAGCTTGAAGTATGCTCTTTCTTATACATTGCTCTACAACTTTTGGATTTATGCCATCTTTTTGATGATCAATTACCTGAAAAATTAAACTCCTCATTATTCTTAGTAAAATTGGGGAGTTGGATAGTCGGACTTGTTCCTTGTCCTTCAGCTTTGAGCTAATTTTCACCATTCCCTCCGCTCCAAACCCTGCCTTTCCTATCAGTACCAACTACGAGCTTTCTCCTTTTCCTCAATTATTCATTACCCATTATTAATTTTTAATTCCCCCAGCTCTCCGCCCTCAGCCCTCTGCCCTCAGCTTGTCTAGCTCCTTGTTCCTTTTAGTCAATTTCCCCAATATAGTACCATGCCGCAATGAACTATGAGCTATCAACTACGAGCTTTAATTCCCTCCGCCTTTCTTTTTCTTTGCTCCTTGCTCCTTGTTCCTTATAGCTAACTCCTTATTCCTCAATTATTCATTACTTTGGCATATTACTTGTATCGGATTTTTTATAGTTTTACCATTTTAAATAACCATCATAATTATGAATAAATTAGCTTTACTTTTATCGTCAATTATTTTTTTGGCAAGTTGTCAAAAATCTGAAATTAATCCTTTGAAATTCGAAAACCCTGATTGGGTAAGACTTGAAATACCTGGTGGACGTGAAGCTTATTCCATTGTTGGGGATATTGACAAGGAGTTATTGGTTGCTGCAGATACAAGGATATACTATTCTAACGATGGAGGTAAAAATTGGACTATAAGTGCAGATTTTTCTACATTAAATATGACACTACAGGATCTCAATGATACTGTTTTTGTTTATACTGCAACTCATTCTATTGATGAAAAAACCTATGGATCGATATGTGAATACTATTCCATAGATTTTGGCAAAACCTGGAATAGATATGTATTCGATTTCACCAACCGTAATCACCTAAAAGGATTTGCCGAATCCGTGAGTGGAACAAGTTATTATATAAAAAATTCATGTACGGCAGATACTTCCTTTAAACCCTGCTATGTTAGACCATCAATTTTGGAAAAACACAACGGATATCAATGGGATATCATGGATTTTCCACAAACACACTTGTTTCATGATCTGCATCTTGACACCAGGAATCGATTGTATTTATGCGCATCGTCAGGCGAGATTACTGAACAAAACCGTGTTCAGGGTACAAATATAGGGGATCCCGCTTTTGTATATGTTTCCAGGAAAGAACTGCCATAGCATATAGCTCCCAACCGGTAGAACTTAGTTGGAGAGTTGGGAAAAAAGTTAGCTGGTAGTTAGTAGTAAATTGGAGAGTCGGAAGTTGGAAAGTCGAAATATCCTTGTTCCTTGCACCTTGTTCCTTTTAGCTAATTCCCCAACATAGTACCATGCCGCTATGAACCATGAGCTATCAACTATGGGCTTTTATTTCCCTCCGCTCTCCGCTCTCCGCCCTTAGCCTTCCTTGCTCCTTGTGTTCCTTTTTCCTCAATTTTTCATTTTTAATTCCCTATGCTCCCCGCCCTCTGCCCTCAGCTTTTCTAGCTCTTGTCCCTTGCTCTTTACAGCTAACTTCCCCAACATAGTACCATTTCGCTACCAGCTATGAGCTATCAACTACGAGCTTTCCTCAATTATTCATTACCCATTATTAATTTTTAATTCCCCCAGCTCTCCGCCCTCAGCTCTCCGCCCTCAGCCCTCAGCTCTCCGCCCCATGCTCTCAGCCCTGCTACACACGCTCCGCCTTCCGCTCGTATGCTTCTTCCAAAGCCTCAATATCAAACTTCTTCATTTTCATAAAAGCCTGTGTCACCCTATCTACTTGATCCTGAGTGCCTTTGGTCATCATGTGGTCCATAGCTGCCGGTACGATCTGCCACGATAAGCCATATTTATCCTTGAGCCAGCCGCACTGTTCTGCTTCGGGAACCGCAGAGAGATTTTCCCAATAGTGGTCAATCACCTCTTGTGTGTCACAGGACACCATGAAAGAAATCGCTTCGTTGAAGGCGTAGCCATGCTCACGGGCACTATCCATTGCGGCAAACACCTGGCCGTTGAGGAGGGTAAAATCAGCATACATGACCGCATCTTCTTGATCTGGTTGTTGATCCGGTCCATACCTGAAGATAGATTTTAACTCCGCTTCCTTGAATATCGAAGTATAATATTTGATCGCTTCCTCAGCTTTTCCATATACATCATCTGTGAATAGCAATGACGGAATAATCCTGGGCATTTCTATTCCCGGCTCCGAAACAATTAACTGCCAGGAAAGCCCATATTTATCCTGCAGCCATCCGTAGCGTTCGCTAAATGGGTACTTATCTACTGGCATCAATACTGAGCCGCCTTCGACTAACCGGTTCCAAAAACCATCAATTTCTTCTACCGTTCGACAGTTGACCATAAACGATACCGAAGGATTAAACTTAAAAAGTGGACCAGCACTGATAGACATGAATGAATGCCCCAGGACGTCGAACGATACGATATCACAATCACCCGATGGCGTATTGTGTATTACCGTAGTACTTTTGATTTTCGAATTGTTACCAAAAACAGATACGTAAAAATTAGCCGCTTCTTTGGCTTCCTTGTCGAACCACAAGTGTGGTGTAATTTTTTCTGAGTTGTTTTTCATTGCTTTTGTATTTTAAGGTTGACTAAAAAATATAGGACAAATTTCCTCAGATTATATGATATAAACAGGGTGCGAAAACGCCGATAAAAAGGGCATATGCGACAAGTTAGCTCGTAGCTCATAGCTGGTAGTTCATAGCAAAATTGGAGAGTTGTGGAGTTGTGAAGATGGGAGAGTTGGGGAAATAGCTCTTAGTTCGTAGCTGATAGCTCATAGCAAAATTGGAGAGTTGATTATTTGGAAAGTTGGAAAGTCGAAATTGCCTGTTCCTTTTTCCTTTCTCCTTGTTCCTTATAGCTAATTCCCCAACTTTAGTACCATCCTACTATGAGCTATCAGCAACGAGCTTTAATTCCCTCCGCCTTACTCCGGTATCCCATACCATTTGCAAATATCTTCATAAGACATTTTCCCTATCCTGCCATTGGTGGAAAGAGGTGTGCCGCCAGGAATGATGACATACCGATATTGATTGCCGGACCCGAAGGTTCCTGGGTTAGCATTGTCATTCAGGTTGTGAAAAACCAGAATAATCTTGCCTAATGCCAATCGGTACCAGATTAATTGTTCTTTAGTTGAAGTGTTGATATATCCGGTCATTGGCAACGGACGGGGGTTTGGGGAACCACCAAATTTGATATAGACCATGACCAACCCGCTGTTCATCACTTCGTCGGTAATTTGACTTTCTTCTATATCGTATAATTGCGTGACCCGGGAGAATTCAGTTACCATTCTCCAGGTAGCTGTATTAAAATTGATCCAATCGGAATACAACACATTAGCTGTTCCTGGGTCGCCTTCATCGCCCTTTGGGCCTTGTTCACCTTGCAGCCCTTGTTCACCCGCAGGACCTTGAGGACCTTCCGGTCCATCTTCACAGGAACTTGTTATCACTGATAGGAATAACCCTATCCATAATAGATAAAAAATGTTTTTCATGGCGTTTAATTTTTAAGGTCGAATTTCCATAAATGTACTAAAAAATCATGAAAAAATTATTTTTTATTGCAGTAAAAAAAAAGGGAAGTTGAGTATTTGTGAAGGTGGAGAGCTGGGAAAATAGCTCGTAGCTGATAGTTAGTAGTTCGTAGTAAATTGGTGAGTTGGGGAAATAGCTCGTAGTTCATAGCTCATAGTTCGTAGCAAAAAGGGGAGTTGATTATTTGGAAAGTTGGAGAGTCGAAATTGCTTGTTCCTTGTTCCTTTATCCTTAATTATTCATTACCCATTACTAATTATTAATTCCCTGTGCTCCTTGCCCTCCGCTCCTTGCTCTTCGTCCTGTCCTTTCTATCAATTCCATCAGCCGTTTTTCCTGAGGGGTCCATTCCACTAAGTTTAGCGGGTATTTTGTTATAATTTCTTGGTACTCAACTTGGTATCTGAGAAAATCAAAAGGCTGGCTATAACGATCATATGACATTTCATGGCGCAGCTTATCAACAGCAGCATAGATCAGGTCTAAATGTTGAATATATTTTTCATAAGTTATTTCATCGTCCGGCTCAAAAATTATGGCATAGTTGGGAGAGTATTTCTTGATAAACCTGTATACCACTTCACGAAGGTCATGGTTCGTAATGAGCCGTCCATTTATCAGCGTCTTATCCGAAAAGACCTCCATTTTAAAGCGGTTTACTGACCTTACCTGACTGATCCTGTACTCTTTTGGCAATATAACCAAGTGCTTCGAAAGGTCGAGGGTTTCAACTGAGTCGAGGAAATTTTCAAGCTCAGGAGAAAAATATTGGTTGAGAAAATACGGTATCCCTGAATATATTATTTGTGGATGTACTAATGGATAACTGGAATTCCGGGGAACGGTTGAATATTGTATTCTGGGGAAATATGACCGTCTCAAAGCATCTTTAAGTTCGTTCACATATTTTAGTTTCACACGCTTATCAATACGAAGATTTGCTGTAATCTGACTCCTGCTATAGTCGTTCCACATACTCATTTCCCGGGAAATAAGATCAGAAACATCCTCAATTCGAAATGGATTGTAAATATCATCCCAAAAAAACAAAGGTCTTTCATTACCAGTCGAATCCCAAACTATATAAATATCTGGGGTCATGTAATACCTTTCGATTGTTTGGAAACTTTCAGTATTCGGTTCCCGGAGATTGTAAACATGTTCAACCCTATTACTTTTAAAATTTGAATCAAGGTTTAGCGGCCAACCATAATTTGTCCACGCAACTATCAGGCTGAAAGCCATTACATAAAAAAATGAGTAGAGCACCCATTTATAACTTTTTTTTCCCATAGCCCTCAACAACATAGGCCAAAGGTTGGTGAACATAACAGTTGGGATCAGGATCAGTACCAGCCATAACTCCTCCATAAAATTGAAGTCGAATTGCAGTGGTAGTGAGATGTACAAAAAGCCAAATAACACCACCAACCGGGAGAACGCATTAAGAAAATTCCAAACAGTAAATCCTTGCTCGGTAAGAATATTCCTAATCCTGAACCGCTTCATTTTGTCCCTACTGTCAAGTGAGCTTTCCAACAACAACCGGATAAAAAAATAAACACCCACTATTGCCGCTATTGATCCATAAAAGAGGGAATAAAAGAAACTTTCCATTGGGGATAGTTCTACCAGGACCTCATAACCAAAAAAATGAGTAAATATGCGGAACGAATGCAACAAGTAGTAAAACAATTTGAAAAGGAAATAGGAAGTTAGTATACAAATGAAAAATGCAGCCAGCAGCCATTGCCGGTTGATCATGATCCGTTTTGATCGAAGAAAGCCTTTTACAAGTGTCATGGGAACTTTGATTTGAGTGGTAATATAGGGAAAATTTCAATAAGTCTGAATCCGGATTAGAGAGATTACACTGATGACACGGATTCAATAAAAAATCAAGTTTAATATCGGGGGAAATGTTCCTTGTTTCCTTGTTGAAGTTAGTTCATAGCTCATAGTTCGTAGTACAAAAAGGGAGTTGGGAGAATCGCTTTTGTACCTAAACTAATTGGCTTTGCGGTAAAAAATACAGGCATTGTTCTTCATGAAAAATCAGGTCGCACCTATGGAGCTATATATGCTGATGATCTATTGGCTACAAACAGGAAACCCCGATGGGGTTGGACGCTGCTACCTATGTGATACTGTTGTGGATTAGATACAATCCCAATGCAAAATTAATGTCAGGGCTGAACCCTGACCTATTGATAATGCTTCTTTGGGTCTTAGGTTGACGGCTATGGTGAAAACACCAACATGGGGGTAAATGCGCAAAGAATCTAATTACACCTCAGCGACCTTAGCGTCAAAAACTTGGCGTACTTCGCGGTTATAATCCATTCTCGTCAATCCTATCCCCATCTTTCCAAAAGAATATTTATTTGTTTTCAATCAAAAACATTCCACCATTGTTACTATCCCAATTACAACAATATCAACTCAATGAAAATACTGCTGACAGGGGCAAATGGATATATTGGGAAAAGACTTTTACCAGCCTTGGTGAAAAGAGGGCATACTGTCGTGTGTTGTGTCAGGGACAAAAACCGCTTTTCCCCTCCGGAAATGTTCAAAAACCAAATTCAAGTGATCGAAGTTGATTTTTTGGACAAAACTTCCCTTTCACACATCCCTTCAGACATTGATGGGGCTTATTACCTCATGCATTCCATGTCCTCCACTTCCAATTACCACCTTCAGGAACTATTATCAGCTACCAATTTTTGGGAAACACTCAACCAAACCCGCGTACAGCATGTCGTGTATTTGAGTGGCATTGTGAATGAACAATCGTTATCCAAACATTTGGCTTCACGGAAATCGGTAGAAGAGGAATTGGCTAAAGGTAACTACCACTTAACTACATTGCGCGCTGGTATCATCATTGGTTCCGGAAGTGCCTCTTTTGAAATCATTCGCGACCTGGTAGAAAAACTTCCCGTGATGGTGGCTCCCAAATGGCTAAAAACCAGGTGTCAACCCATCGGTATCAGGGATGTAATTGATATGCTGGACCAATCGCTTTTCCGCAAAGAAACCTTCGACCGGGATTTCGACATTGGTGGTCCCGACATCCTTACCTACAAGGAAATGCTTTATGGCTATGCCAAGGTAAGGGGTTTGAAGCGATGGATCCTTATCATTCCGGTGATGACACCAAGGCTTTCCTCTTACTGGCTTTACTTTATCACAGCCACATCATACAAACTGGCAGCTGCATTGGTGAGCAGCATGAATGTAGAAGTAATTTGTCGTAACAATGATTTACAAGATATCTTGAATGTGTCCCCCGCTGATTATGAAACAGCTTTACAGCGAACACTAGCGGCTATCGAAACCAACGAGATTATCTCCAGTTGGAAGGATTCATTGATAAGCGGCAGGTTCGATCAAAACCTTTCAGCGTTCATCAATGTACCGGTACATGGCTGTTTTATCGATAAAAGGAGCATTCCCATTTCTGACCGGGGAAAATGTATAGACAAAATATGGAAAATAGGAGGGGAGACAGGCTGGTATTTTGCCAACTTTCTATGGGTTTGGAGAGGGATAATTGATAAACTATATGGTGGAGTAGGTTTAAGAAGGGGACGCAGCAATCCAAACAAAATTGCTGTTGGCGATGCCATTGATTTCTGGCGTGTATTGTTCGCCAATCGGGACGAGGGGAGGTTGTTGCTTTTCGCAGAGATGAAACTTCCCGGTGAAGCATGGTTGGAGTTCAAAACCTCCAACGGCAGATTGTATCAAACCGCCACATTCAGACCAAAAGGGTTGTGGGGAAGGCTATATTGGTATGCTGTGTACCCATTGCATGCCATCATCTTCAAAGGGTTGATCAACTCCATTGGAAAGGAATAATCCTTCTCATACATGAAAATTTGCAAGCATTTGAAAAACTAAAGGAAGTATCATCATGAAGTTGAAGCATGTATAGCTATTACTTGCTGGAATCTGAAAGCAAAGCCTGTTCAAATTTATCCATACGTTCTTTATAATTCTGGATCATGGCGGTATCCCCTGTTTTTTCAACCAGGGCCATTGCTTCTTTTTGAAGTTCCACTGCCTGTTTTATATCTCCAAGATCGAACAATAAGGCAGCATAAGTGTCAAGATTGTAATTATTCTTTCCCATCTCTACACTTTTCTTTGCCCATTCTGCAGCTAATTTGACGGAAGCCAAATCTTCATGTTTCTTATAGTTTTCATAAACAAACCACGCCGTGTTATTTAAGAGCATCCCTTCTGGCTCATGAGCTTCGAAGAATTTTTGGGCGCAGTTGATGAATTTTTCCCATTGCTCTTTTTCCTTCTTTTGATAATATTCACTTTGCGCCATTTGCATTTCGGTGGAAAGTAGGGCTTTTTTCATCATTGGATGCTCAAATCTTTCCAGGGACTTCAATTGCATTAATGCATTGGAAAATATCCGCATGAGTTTGTCATCTACTTCTTTGGGGTTTTCCAGTAGCTCTTTAAAAGCTTTTTCATTTTGAATGATGAAATAAAAGTGGTTATTGTTGAATTCATTTACTCCTGCCTTGAGGATGGACCATGATTCAGCAGAGACACGTTGTTCTTTTTCCAATGAATTAAAATATTGATCTACCCATAAGTTAGTCTGAGGACTGGTACCTTCATAATTGATGTATTTGGTCAACAAGTCGGCATTGATATCTCCAGATTCCAACTTGGTTTTAATACTCATAAAATTGCTGTTGGGATCTAAAGCTGTTTTCCCTATATTCAAAATATAGCTTTGATCTCCGGCACCCATTTGTTTGTGGACAACTTCACCATTAGCATCTAAAAAAAGCAAGGTAGGAAAAGCTTTTACATTATATTTTTTGGCAATGGCTATCCCTTCGCCTTTTTCCATATCAAACTTCACATTGATGAAATTGGCATTAAAATAATCCCCAACCTCTTTTTGCGGAAATATGTTTTTGGTCAAATGAATGCAAGGACCACACCATGTGGTGTAACAATCCATAAACACCAGTTTATTTTGCTCCTGTGCCAGTTTCAGTACCGATTCAAGACTATCAACTTCCAAAAATTGAATGCCTTCTTTATCTTGAGCAAAGCCAAAAAATGAAATGAGAATTAACAATGAGGTGAAAAACGTTTTCATGATTAGTAGGGTTTAAGTGAGAAAATCCTATTAAAAATAAAACTAAATAATTAGTTATCAAAGTGCTTATTCATAAATTAAGAAATAAGTGAGGATCTTTTTCATTCTCTATTTGATAATTCAGTGCTGATTCAGTGCAGGTAATAATTCTGATCCACATAGCTTACTGTTGTAGGATATGCATATAGAGGTGAATTATTGGTATAAAACACCTCTATATAGTGAAATACATGCTGACAATTAAACTTATTCTATTTCTTTTACGAACATTTCAAAATCCTTGTCTTTCAATGTGTGACCAGATGCAGAAGAACCAAATGAAATTTTAGCCATTGAATAGGTTACAATAGAACCATCGTTAATTGAATATACTATCTTCATAGAAGATGTTTTTCCATCGGTCCATAGATAATTACCAAAATTAATCGCCAGATATTCATCGCTTCCTGATAAGACCTTCTCAGTAATTGTGGATTCATCTACAACTTCAAACGGATAAGGATACACAGCCTTAATATCATCAGCTGTCATTTTATCCAGATATTCCTGAGGGACTAAAAGAGTTTTTTGTTTTAATTGTTGTCCAAAATACTTAGGCGATTCTTTCCAAGTATAAGGATTTTTGAATTTATGCCTGTTTTGGATCAGGAATTGTGCGGTTTTTAACGCATAAACTACATCAGCCTTACCAATTTGATCTTCAATTAACAGGGAAAGAATTGTTTTGCGTTTATATTCCAACACAAACCTGTTCACAGACCTGCCGGTACTAATTCCGGTATTCGTATAGGAACATCCCTGAAACTCGGCTATGACTACATTTTCCTTGTTTTTTAATGCAGCTTTAGCTTCTTCGTTTGTTACTATTTTGAAATTTTCATTCAACCAATAGCCGGTAGCAAGCGTTGCCAATTCTTCTTTAATATTATTTATTTCGCTTTCTGGGGCAACAAATAATACGGGAAGTGTCTCAATATTATATTTATCGTAATCTTTAGTGTCAATAACTTGGGAAAATGTGTATGTTGATGTGAAAATCATCAACATAATTAATAGTGACTTTTTCATGATGTTTTTAAATAAGTTAGTTAATACCAATGCTCATATGTTTTTCATATATAAGAATTTCAAATAGAAACTAAATTGAGGGTAAATAAAAGATGTAAAAAGAAAATATAGTACGAGAGTATTGTAGTTGCTAATTTCACATAAGTAAATCTATCAGCCCACCCATTAGGAGGAAGATTCTTCCACTTTATGTTGATGTTTTATCCAATCTAATAATATAGTCCGACAAATTGCCCTAATAATTAGTATTTTCACCGAGCAAGTTTATCACCTGGAAGGTTACGTTGTTAACTCTTCAATTACTAATTACTCATTTTTAATTTTTAATTTCTGTTCTTACTATACTTCCACAACCTTCTCCACCTGATAACCAGCCTTACTCCAGGCATTAAAACCACCAGAAAGATTACTGACATGCCTGAAGCCATAGTTCATGAGAATGGTAGCGGAAATGTAACCCCTCATACCTTTAGCACAATACAAAATAACAGGTTGTTCCCGATCAAGCTCCGTGATCCTGTCCCTCAACTGGTCAATATCTATGTTGATAGCTCCATGGATTTTGCCTAACCTGTCAATTTCAGCAGGTGTACGCACATCTATCAGGGTAAAACTTTGGTTTTCTTGAATCAATTGGAGGTTGAAAGTTTCCAGGTCTATTTCTTTGTATCCATTCAATCCATTAGATGCCACAAATCCTGCTACGATCACCGGGTCTTTGGCCGGAGAAAAGGGTGGGGCATAGGCCAGGTCAAGTTGTGGAAGGTCGGTTATCTTCAATTTGGCATAAATACAAGTGCTGAGCACATCAATACGTTTGTCCACACCGTGTTCACCAAAAATCTCTGCACCCAATATTTCATGGGTGTCGGGATCATAAAATATTTCCGTGTACATGTCTTTGGGATCGGGATAGAATGAAGGTGTGCCAGCGGCAACGGTTAGGCTGGGCGCATACTTCCTGTTCGCCGCTTTTAAGGATTTAGAGTTAAAGCCAGTACGGGCTAAAGTATAACCAAATACTTTCACAATGGCAGTTTTGTAGGCACCTTTAAAGGTTTCGTTTCCTCCCGCAGCATTCGCCCCGGCAGCACGTCCACCTTTATTGGAGTGAGTACCCAATGGAAAAAAATCATGGTCGCCGGTCTGCAGGTTCATGATACTGGCACAATCACCGGCAGCATAAATGTCCGGCAAATTGGTTTCCATCTTTTCATTTACCTTAAGCGCACCATTGCGAAGGTGGTCTGCCCCTTTGGATACTAATAATTCAGTATTGGGCCTGGCTCCTATACCCACGATAAGATAATCGGTAGGTATGGCCTGACCATCTACGAGATTTACTGCCCTTATCTTATCACCCGACAATGCCACTTCTTTAGCACTGGTATTGGCAATAATATTGATCCCATTTTCTTTTAGAATCGTTTCGGCAAAATATCCAAACTTATCATCCCACATGGGTAGAATATGAGGGGCTAGTTCTACAATAGTCACATTTTTACCGGCTTTCATCAGGTTTTCAGCTACCTCTACACCCACAAGGCCTCCACCAAGTATGGTAATATTTTTGGCTATCGACAATATGCCGTCTTCAATCATTTTGTCGTAATCTTCGATCGTCCTACAATTGGCCCAGTTTTCTGCTTTATCGAGATTGCCTATAGGTGGTACGAAAGACCTCGCACCAGTGGCCATGATCAGTTTGTCGTAACTATAAGTAGCTGTTGGGGTGGTTATGGTATGGTTATCCGGATTGATATCTATGACCTCTTCACGAAGGTGCATTTCTATGTTGAACCTTTTTTCCAGAAACTCGGGCTTCACTACCATTAGCTTATCCCTCTCCTTTATTTTTCCCGAAAAAGCATAAGGGATACCACAGGTGGCGTAACTTACATGAGCTGTTTTTTCGAAAAGCAGGATACGGGCATTTTCATCGGTACGTCTGGCTTTGGCAGCGGCGGAAGGACCAGCAGACAAGCCTCCTATTACAATTATTGTCTTCATATTCAAATTTAATCAATTATATAGCGTGCGGATTTTTAATCCAATTATTTTATGTGGCTGTAGGTATTACTTCTCAGATACTGGTCCAGCTACCGCCATTATGGACTTCTTCAATACGCCACAAAGATAAAAACATATGAACATATTATCAAGTGTATAAGTGTTAATTATTTTGTTTTTTTAGAAAGATGGAAGAGGATAGGCATAATTTCCCCCATTGTGGGTGTTTTTAAGCTAAGTGACCTTTGCGAAAACTTGATGATTGGAATTCCGAACGACTTCCCCCTTTTGTTGGTGTTTTCACCAACAAACTTTCCTAACTCAACAATAATATTGTTCATATTACTGAAATGGCTGAGGTATTCGAACAACCTTTAATTTTATCATTTGATGCTTTGTTGGTGAAAACACCATAGCCGTCAACCTAAGACCCAAAGAAGCATTATCAATAGGTCAGGGTGCAGCCCTGAGATTAGTTTTGCATTGGAATTGTATCTAATCCACAACAGTATCACATAGGTACCAGCGCCCAACCCCATCGGGGTTTCCTGTTTGTAGCCAATAGATCAGCAGCACATATAGCTCCATAGGTGCGACCTGATTTTTCATGAAGAACAATGCCTGTATTTTTTACCGCAAAGCTTCATCGATTTATGGTCACAGGTCGCCCCGATGAGGCTTTTCTCATTTCTTGAATCATCTTCTAAAAACAGAATGCCCCGATGGGGCAAAGCCATCAACCAAACTACAGCAATATTCCAAAACAATAACCCAGATTAAATATGTAGGACCAGCGGAAATCCCTGATGACCGGAAATGGAAGGACTGATAACCCTGGTTCTTGAATCAATCAAAAAAATCACATTCTATTTGTATGGGCTGCACCCTGTGTTATTGATATCGACCCCATGGGGGTTGTATTATTCTTAGGTTGACGGCTATGGTGAAAACACCAACAAGAGGGTGATTTTTAATTTTTAAAAGATGGAAGAGATAGGCATAATATCCCTCATTGTGGGTTTTTTTAAGCTTTGCGACTTTTGCGAAGGTGAACTTAGCGGTTAGAAAACTTTAGCCTCTAAGAATACCGGAGAAATGATCAGGTTTTAAGGTTTCAAATAAATAAAAGCATAACCTATAATGATAGCGAATAAAAAGCCCATATATAAAATATAGCCTAACGAAATAGCCAGTAAAGAAAGCAAAGCACCACTAAATATCTTTAGTTGAAAAACCCTGATATAAAAATAGATCTGGAAAGCAATAGATAATATAGATATATAAATATAAAGCTGTATACTTTCTGAATAGAAATAAAATAAAGGAAAAAGGACGATAAAGAATATGTATAGAATACCTAATAAATAGGAATTGATCACCAGATGTTCTGTAAAATTGTATCGGTACTTTTTAAAAAACCAAAACAATGAAAGTGATAAAAATGGCAGCCCAATCAACATGACAATATTGAAATAGTCATTTATAAAGTTTTGAATGTTCAATGCATATTTCAGGGCATCTGTGTTTTTTTCACCTTGTGCCATTCCTACTTTAAACCCATCTGAGAAGGTGTCTAAATTTGTTTTTAATACCAAAAAGCTACAGACAGCAGCAGTAAAGACCAGAAATTTTATAGGATTGCCATATCTGAACCTATCAGTAGTGAAATATCCTTTTATGGCGTTGCCAGGATCTAAAATCAACATCTTAATAGTAAACAGATATCCTTTTTCAACATTGAACGAATCCAGAAGTTGCCTGAAAAGATTGGATAATGTCAGTCTTTCAATGACCTTTTCTTCTTGTATGGTGATTGGAAATGAAGTTTCTAAATCATTTTGGATGATGGATTTAGCCTTTGTTTTCTTTTTGAGCATATATAAAGCGTTAAGAAAGGCTCTAAATTAGCAGGTTATATTAATATTAACAAACGTAATTTGGACAAGTGGTTAATAGAAAATTATGACCGGGGGTGAGGAGGAGTCATCCTGTTGTGATATATAGTTGTTGATCGTGTTGATATTGCGGAACGGGCAAGGAAATTTCCATACAAGAAGTATTGAAGAAGAAAAAGCATTAGATAATACTCTGCCCGAAAGTCAATAAATTTTTATCCGGATCGAGCAAAGAAAATTCTTTTTGTCCCCAAGGTTTTATTTCTAATGGGCTGTTCGGGTGAATCTTAATTTTCTTATCTAACAGTGACTTGTACAATTGATCGATATCATTGGTCCTGATATAAACTTGTCCATAGTTTTCCATTGGATCAAGGTTTTTAAAGAGAAAAAAATGAATCTGTACATTGTCTTTTTGCACCATCAGGTAATCACCATAGTCAGTATTTCCATATTCCTGGAAGTTCAGTTTGTTTATATAAAAATCTCTTGTCGTGGCCTTGTCACGCATCGGTAACTTTGGGTGAATGGTTGTCAGCATATCAGTCAATTAATTTTTTAATTAACTATAGGTGAGTAATGATGTTTTAAGTTATTGGTACCGGCAAGTTGAGACGTTGGAACGATTAGGTGTTGGTATTTCGAATTCAACAGTACATCCTTTTCCCTTCCTCCTTTCTCCTTGTTCCTTTATACAATATATATCTGACTTTTCAACTTCCTTTCAACAGGAAACAACGCATATCTAAGCCTGTGCATATCCCTGATCCAAATTTGACTTTTGTAGCTGAGCTTTTCCGTTTGACCTTTGTTATCTTCAAATTCCACATCACTGTCCAGATCAATTGAAAGATCCGGATTCCCAAATTCTTTCTTGATGGTTTCCAGTATGTCACCATCTATATAGATCATGGCCGACATTACCAGGCCTTCATCATCCGGTTGGACAGCAAAAAACTCGACCGAATGACCAATAAACTGGTAATGTTCCGGGAATAATATCTTATGGGTTTGTCCTGATACAAAATATTTTTTGTCATCACTTTCCAATTCATCAAAATCATTGATTCCTTCCGTAATCTTGGATAGTTTTTGAAAAAAAGGATTCTTGCTTTTCATTTGTGCAATGTTAAATGATAAAATAATATGATAAACTATTGTAGCATCCTATATACAACAGAAAAGTTTTTGCAAATCAATTTTATTTACAAAAACTTCCTGTTGAGACAAATTCAATGGTTCAGGTTTATTTTTTCCTGTTCAATTTAGCTTTTTGATGAAGTTCTTCCTCCAGGGCATTTCTTTCACGGCTTCCATCGGGAACCTTTACTTCAGGAATTGCACCTGCCGGTACAGTACTTAACGATTCTTTTTCCCGTCTATAAATACTGGCCAATGTACAACCTTTGATATCCACATACTCATCATTTTTTGTTCTACCCACCATTTTCACATAATAAAATTCATTATCTGTCGCACTGGCAGGAAACTTCACACAATTAGAAGGAACTGATGAAGCGTCTATGGTGAAATACTTTACCGAGTTGAACTTATTATCAGCTAATGATTCCACATATTCAGGCCAGAAATATCCTTCAGGATGATCCTTAATAATCATGGCATATGGCCATCCCTGCCAACCGATAAAGATCATATACTCTTCAATATCCACAGGCTGTTTTTCCCAACTCAGATAAATGTCATCCAATCTTGTATCCAATTTGGTTTGTCTGTCCCAATTTCTCAGTGGTTTGCCGGTACCCTTATCAGTGGTCATGGCATCTTCGCTCCATTTCCAGTTAAGTAGAGCAAGTCCTTTTGCTTTTTTAGACATGGCTGCAAAAGCGATGGTTTTTTCAGCGTTATTGGCAATCGAACCCACATCCACGCCGGTTGTACTTTTGATGGTACTAAAAAGTTTGTTTAATAATGACATTTTTGTTTAAAGTTTTGATAAGTAAATGATTTAAGCTGATCTGCACAGTGAGATTAAAATTAGATTTACAATGAGTATGCAAGATGTTCATAAAAATGCAAATGAGGAAACTCAAATAACCCCGATAAGGTACAAGGGTAACTAAATCTGAACCAGAATGTCATGGAACAGTAAATCGTTATATATACAGGGAAACTATCCATTCATTTCTTTTAATCATTCAATTTCTTTCCAGAATATATAAAATCTATCACATTTCTTACCTGAAGTACTTACATCCTGATATTCTTTTTATATTGCAAATAAATTTTAAGTTCATCCATGGAACGACTTTCTAGTATTATCATCAGCGTGCTAATAATGCAAATTTGCTGTTTACAGACTAACACAAGTCAAAAACCTCAATTTTTGACAGAAGCCAAAACCGGAATAAAATATGAACTTGATGACGCACACCTTATAAATTCTCTCTCTTCTGATGATAGAAAATGCCCTGTTTGTCGTAAAAAGGATCAGGTTGTGCCCATTGTTTATGGAAAACCAGGAAAAAAATTAATGGACAAAGCTAAAAGAGGTAAAGTGCGACTGGGAGGTTGTGTTTTGTCTGAGGATAGTAAAAGCCGCTATTGCAAACGGGATGACAAGGAATTTTAAATTTCTCGTCAATTGTAATATTCAATAAATAAAAAATAATGATGAAATCAAGGGTTACAGGCAAAGGTCCGGATGCAGATTACAATATTTGTCCGGTATGCCATAAGAAAGATCAGGTAATTTCTATACGGTATGGCAAGCCGAACAAGGAATTGATGGAAAAAGCAGAAAAAGGCCTCGTGAAGCTCGGTGGATGTGACAAAGGCAATCGCCCCAGTATGTATTGCAAAAGGGATGATATAGAATTTTAAGAAATATTTTCTTAAGGGTATTTGAATTAGTTTCTCAATGATATGATCAGGATGAAATATCTGTTTTTCTCCCTATTAAAAC
Organism: Bacteroidota bacterium; assembly: GCA_023393375.1. Classification (GTDB taxonomy): domain Bacteria; phylum Bacteroidota; class Bacteroidia; order Cytophagales; family Cyclobacteriaceae; genus JAEWLI01. Next base: position 37,657 of record JAEWLI010000093.1, on the reverse strand, counting down.
TCGACCGGTAAATCAAAACGTAAACCCATAAGGATACCCAAATTATTTGTTAAGATATTTAAAAATATTCCCCTTCACCTTAAAATTTCCTTAGATTTGATTTATCTTTTTTACACAGCTGATAAATTACACATATGAACAGGAAGGTTTATAAGCCAATGGTATTCTGGCTATTTAGCGGGTGCTTACTTATTTTTTTAATGGTGGTAATCGGTGGTATTACACGGTTGACCCGTTCCGGATTATCAATCGTAGAATGGAATGTAATTATGGGTACTCTTCCACCGCTGAACGAACACCAATGGCAAGAGATGTTTGATAAATACAAACAGTACCCGGAGTATCAGAAATTGAATTATCATTTCTCCCTTCATGATTTTAAAAATATCTTTTGGTGGGAATACATCCACCGTTTGCTGGCTAGGGTAATTGGGCTTGTATTTATTATTCCTTTTGTCTTTTTTTGGATGAAAGGAAAAATTTCAAAAAGGCTGATGCCCAGATTGATATTTATATTCCTTCTGGGTGCATTTCAGGGGTTTCTTGGATGGTATATGGTAAAAAGTGGTCTGGTGGATGATCCATATGTGAGCCATTACCGACTGGCAATACATTTGATTGCGGCATTCCTGACCTTCGGGGCTATATTTTGGGTAGCTTTGGATGAACTTTATGGTTATAAAAAAATAGTTTCGGTCAACAAGAAATTATTAAGATTGAGTTGGGTATTTTTGGTCGTATTGACCATACAGATCATATATGGTGCATTTGTGGCAGGATTAAAAGCCGGATACATCTTTACTACATGGCCAAAAATGGGAGATGCATGGATTGCGGAGGCGGTAACTTATATGCGACCATTTTATATTAATTTTCTGGAAGGATTAGCCGGTGTTCAATTTGTACACCGTTACATTGCTTACCTGTTGATTATTCTGGCAGGTGTGATCTGGTTTTATTCAAATAAATATTCTTTGTCGAAAGCTCAAAATACAGGTGTCAATTTATTGGTACTCACCACTCTGGTTCAAGTTGTATTGGGTATCTTCACATTGGTTTATAGGGTACCAATTTCATTGGGAGTGATTCATCAGGCAGGAGCATTTTTCTTGTTTACCTTTAACCTGTTTTTAATTCATCGATTACGTGGGAGTGAGTTATAAAGAAAAAATCATCCATTCGATCTTTGACAACCAGCCACTAGCCATAAAGGTCAAATATGGCGTTTTTGATGTGGAGATGATTCAAGCATTTCAAAATAAGGAGAATACCTTAAGTTATTGTGTAAAAGGATGTCCGAATTATGGTAAAAATTGGTCATGCCCTCCGCATAGTCCCGGGTTTGCAGAATACTCCTCGGGATTTCCTTTTCTTTTTCTGATGGTTTACATTGCAGAAATTCCAAGCATGATAATAAATGAAAAGGATGTGTTTAGTAGTTCTTATGATCATATTAAACAAATGTCCAATAAAAAATTAGCGGCATTGGAAAAAAAGTCCGATGGAAAAATAATTCCCGGCAATGCATGTGAAATCTGCAAAACCTGCACTATCCATCAGAAGGAATCGTGCATATTTCCTGATCGGTTAAGATTCAATTTCACTTCGCTCGGTATGAGAATGGATTTGTTATCACAATCTGTTTTTAACCATTCTTTGGACTGGCAAGCAACTGATAAAGTACCTGGATATGTTTCCTGTTTTGGTGGTTTATTGATAAAGAATGATACTGATGGACTAAACAGTTTTATTTGAAAAGCCTGGGAACAAATTTTGATAAATAAATTCTCCAGTTAGCCCAGGTATGGCCACCTTCAGTTTCGAGATACTCATAATTAAATCCCAGATCATCCAGTTTTTTTCGATAATCTTCAACTTCTTCGTATAGGAAATCGGTCTTCCCGATTGCTATCCAATATAACCGAAAGCCTTTATCCTTTTGATTTTTTAAAGACGGTTCAAAATTGCGGTAAACCAATGATGCAGATTCATTTCTGGGCATAATGGCCGGAGAAAATAATCCAATATATGAGAAAGTGTCAGGATAATGTCTGGAAATGTGTAGAGAATGAAATCCACCCATTGACAAACCGGCAATCGCTCTGGAGTTTTTATTTTTGATAGTCCGGTAGTTTTTTTCGATAAATTCAATTATCTCAGGGAATGTTTCTTCCATTTTGCCATCCATTGTTTGAGGTAATTGAAAAGTAGGCTTAACAAACCCTTCGCTTGACTCACCTGGAGCAGCATCTTGTGATACATTTCCGTTAGGCATCACGACAATCATAGGTTCAGCCAGTCCTTGTGCGATCAGATTATCCATGATCTGTGCAGTTCGGCCTAAGGTGATCCAGGCTTCTTCATCACCACCCATACCGTGTAACAGATAGAGTACCGGGAAATCATGTTTACTGGTTTCATAACCGGGCGGTGTGTAAATGGTAATTCTCCGTTCTTTACCGTTGCCGGCAGATGAATACCATCTGTGCGTTACCGTCCCGTGGGGTATTTTACTTACTTGATATAGATCCCCCTGCCCACCATCGACAATAAAGACATTGGCAACAGTAGCAACATCTCTGATCATGTATACATTATTAGGATCCAAGGTTCGCATACCATCTACGATAAAGGAGTAGCTGTATAATTCTGATGGTAAAGGTTTACTCGTATATGTCCAAATATCCTGCTCATCTTTTTTCAATGTTGCTGTACCTGGTGCACCATCATTATATGGTAGCCAATCACCACTGATTTTTACCTCAGAAGCTTTGGGTGAAAAAAGCTGAAATGTAACTGACTTGTCTTCGTTAATTTTAGGTGAAATTATATTTTGGTTTTGGGCAACTGAATTTATGTAAATCAGGGAACTTATTGCCAACAGGAATATTGTTTTCATCAGATCATTAGTTATATGTAATTTCAAATATAGCCAGCTATTTTATAAGAAACGATTCCCACCCACTCCTTTATCATAATTTCCCATCTGGATAAAGCGGCTGAAGAGGGGATAAGCAATGCAGAAAGACTGAATTCACCGCTACGATTGGTATAAAAGTCACAACTAAAAGGATCGGCCTTCAATTGTTCTTTTCGAAAACAAGCCATTGACCTATTTTGGTGAAAAGCTGAGGTAATAATCAGGTGACGACCACCGGGGTACATTTTTTCCAGTATTTTTTTGCAGTTTACTGCACTTTGCCGGGTATTTTGAGATTGATTATCGACAATGATATCTTCCCAGGGTATTCCCAGCATGGTATAGAAATTAACAATTATATCAGCTTCCGGAATATCGTCATCATATTCTATTAATTTCCCTGTCCCACCACTAATGAGAATTTTCTTGATTTTCCCTTCCAGATACAATTGAGCAGCATGGGTGACCCGATCAGCACCTTTCTGAAAATAAACACGGTCTCTCGGCTCAATTTCAGTATTTACCACACCGGTGAGTACTATTCCTGTTTCATAATCTGACAAAGAATGGATGGGCACAGGATCTACTTCCCATGTTTTCATCACAACATTGGATAAGAAATCATTTGAAAAGAATATGAATAGTAAAAAAGAAGTAATAAAGGCCACTCTTTTCTTTTTTATATTTTTAATAAAGAGACCAACAATCATCAAGATTAAAATCCAGACCAATGGTTTTATTAAAAACACGAGAATCTTAGAAAAAATAAAGAACATGGATCGTCATATGATGCTATAAATAAATAAAAAGTATTGACCAACCTATTTTACACTTACCAATGATGCTTCGTCTTTGAAACTGAGTAATTTTAAAATCGCACCATCAAAAACACTATAAGTATAATAGTTAATCCATTCCCCTACATTGATATATTTACTGTTCTCATTGATGTTCATCTCCATAGGAAGGTGCCTGTGGCCAAATATATAATAGTCATGATGTTGTTCCTTTTCTATTTCCTGACAATATTTAAACAACAATTCATTTTCTCCCATAAATGGTTTTTCATTGCTCATACTATATTCCCTACTATGGTCTGACCACCTTCGGGCGATACCTATGCCTATATTGGGATGTATAACGGAAAAAGCCCATTGAAGAAACCTGTTTTGGAATATCTTTTTCAGGAATTTGTATTTGTGATCTCCCGGGCCCAGCCCATCGCCATGCCCCATCATGATGTTGACACCGTTTACTTTAAAAGTAATCGGTTCTTTATATACCTGAATACCCAATTCCAAGGGAAAGTAATCGAACATCCACATATCATGATTACCTGTAAACAAAGAAATATTAATTCCCTCATCTACCATTTCAAGAAGTTTTCCTTGTAATCTTATAAAGCCTTTGGGAATAACATGTTTGTACTCGAACCAGAAATCAAAAATATCCCCCAGTAAAATTATGGTATGGGCATCATCCTTAATTTTATTCAACCAATTGACAATAACTTTTTCCCTTTTCCTGTTGGCACCAATGTAAGTAGCACCCAAATGAAAGTCAGATGCGATATAAATTTTTTTCCCAGCAGGAAGATCTACAATTTTTTGTTGCATTAATTGCTTCCGGTTATCTTAAAAAATATCTTTTATCCCAGTTCCTGACTAAGTTAATAAAAAAGATCAGGCAGTGTTTACCTGATCTTTTAAAAAAATGATTAAATCAACATTTTTTTATTTTTTATCACGGTTAGAGCTGCCCGATACAGAACCTTCTTCTATTTCTTCCGAACCATTTTCTTCATCAGTCCCCTTTACTTTCTCTTCGATAGTAGTCGCATCAGGAACTACCTGGGGTTTCGATTTTTCACCATTTGTATAAGCTTGATAAGTGGTTTGTTTGTCAAAAGGCCTTTTACCTATCAATCTTTCCAAGTCATTTTGGAAAATAATTTCTTTGGCGAGCAATTCTTTTGCCACAATCTCCAATTTTTCCTTATGCATCATCAACAAATCGAGCGTTCTTTTATATGCTTCGGCTATTAGGCTTTTTACTTCAGAATCAATTAGCTCTGCTGTGGCTTCTGAATAAGGTTTATTGAAATTATACTCCTGAGGTTTTGAATCATAGTAGGAAATATTCCCTAATTTTTCATTCATACCATATATGGTAACGATGCTATAGGCTACCTTAGTTACTCTTTCAAGATCACTGAGAGCTCCGGTGGAAATTTTACCAAAAATTAATTCTTCTGCTGCTCTTCCGCCTAAGGACATGCACATTTCATCGATCAATTGTTCGGTTTGATACAAAAACTGCTCTTTGGGAAGATATTGCGCATAACCCAATGCAGCTACTCCACGAGGAACTATGCTCACTTTAACCAACGGATCGGCATGTTCGAGGAACCAACCTGCTACAGCATGCCCGGCTTCATGATATGCAACAATTTTTTTCTCTTCAGGAGAGATGATTTTATTCTTTTTCTCCAGACCTCCAATTACCCTGTCTATGGCATCATAGAAATCTTGCATGTCTACTGCCTCTTTGTTCTTTCTAGCAGCTATCAATGCTGCTTCATTACAGACGTTGGCAATTTCAGCTCCGGCAAATCCGGGTGTTTGTGCAGAAAGTTTTTTGGAATCAACTTCTTTAGACAATTTTATAGGTTTTAAATGCACCTGAAATATTGCTTCCCTTCCTACTAAATCTGGTTTATCAATGCTTATCTGACGGTCGAACCTTCCTGGACGCAGTAATGCTGAGTCAAGTACATCAGGCCTGTTGGTAGCGGCAAGAATAATTACACCAGAGTCAGTTGAAAAACCATCCATTTCGACCAACAAAGAGTTAAGTGTGTTTTCACGCTCATCATTTGATCCAGGCAATTGGCCTCTTCCTCTCATCCGGCCTATGGCATCAATTTCATCAATAAACACTATACATGGGGCTTTTTCTTTTGCCTGCTTAAATAAGTCCCTCACGCGTGCAGCACCCACACCTACAAACATTTCTACAAAGTCACTACCCGATAGGGAGAAAAATGGCACGGCGGCCTCACCGGCTACTGCTTTAGCTAATAAAGTTTTACCTGTACCAGGGGCACCAACTAATAATGCACCTTTTGGGATCTTTCCTCCTAATTTTGTGAATTTGGTGGGGTTTTTTAAAAATTCTACAATTTCCCGAATCTCTTCCTTTGCTTCATCAAGACCAGCTACATTGTCAAACGTAATTTTAACTTTATTTTCTGCATCAAATAAGGCAGCTTTGGATTTGCCAATATTAAAAATTTGACCGCCGGGTCCTGCCCCACCAGTCATTCTTCTCATCAAAAACCAAAAACCAAAGAGGATCAGGATCAGAATGCCCCATTGCATAAAAATGTCACCGAAGCTGTTTCTTTCAGTAACATCATAGTCTACCATTTGGCCATCTGATTTTGATCTTTGTTGATCCTCAAATGATTTTCTAAATTCTTCGGGATCAATTATTTTAAATTTATAATGTGGTCCCGATTCTGAAAGTAAAGGATTTTTTTCCAGATCGGCTTTATATTTAGGATCCTTTAGTGCATCTGCAGTTAATGTAACCTCAACCTGTTTTTGGTTGGTTACAATGACGATATTCTTTACGTCATTATCAGCCATCATCCGTTCAAACTTACGTTGTGTAGTGTCGAGGGCCGAAGTGCTGTTACTAAAATAGGTCATCCCAACGATCACCCCAATAAGGGTTAATATGATCCACACCTGAAAATTAGGTTTTTTAGGTGTTTTGGGAGTTATTTTCTCATTTTTATCAAATTTATCCGCCATTCAAATAGTTCTCCTAATTTTTTATCAATTTACATATAACCTCATTTTAACAATAATTGTTGTTATGTTAATATTCATCTGCTATGGTCGTTAGCACCGCATCTCCCCACAAATCCTCCAATGTATAAAATTCACGGATTTCCTTTTTGAAGACGTGAACGACAACATCCACATAATCAAGCAAAATCCATTCCTTATTTTGTTTTCCTTCCCTGTGCCAGGGATTTTGATGAGCACTTATAGACAATTCTTTTTCTACGGAATCAGCAATAGCATCTACATGGGTATCGGATGTACCAGAACAGATAACAAAAAAATCAGCAATAGCGTTCTTCACTGTTCGTAAATCCATCACTACTATCTCTTTTGCTTTCTTTTCCTGCATGCCTTTTACTACTGCCTGGCTCAATTGTTCAGCATTTACCTGCTCTTTATTTTCTCTCATTACTTTTTCTTAAAATTGCAACAAACTTTCTTACGATTTGAAAAATTTTTTTTCTCAGACTCAATTTATTGGCAAAGATATTATATATATGCCAACATGTCATTCAACTAATGACATTGCAGCCGATTTATATAAAAAAAACCAACTAAATGTTGGCACTGTGGTGATGACAGGGCATCAAATGTCCGGCAGGGGCCAAAGAGGAAATTCCTGGGAAGCCGCACCCGGAAAAAATATAACTTGTTCAATAGTGTTTTCTCCTTCATTTCTTGAATTAACAGAAAATTTTTATTTAAATATTTTTTCATCATTAGGCATAGTAGATTATTTATCCAAATTGGATGAGAATTTTAAAATTAAGTGGCCTAATGATATTTTTTTTAAAAATAGAAAAATATGTGGCCTTCTTGTGGAAAATACCATTAAAGGCCAGGCCATAGCGAGTTCCATTTTGGGGATTGGATTGAATGTAAACCAGGTAGCTTTTGAAACCCCTGATGCCATTTCACTTGCCAATATTTTTAATCATGATTTTCATATAGATGAAGTTTTGGGAGGTATATGTGAATTTATTGAGAAACGATTCATGCAATTAGAATCATATCAGTTTGATGAATTGAAGAAAGATTATTTAAAAAGGATGTATTGGCTTCAGGAAAAACATACCTTTTACGCAAATGATTATTTTGAAGGAAGCATCATAGGCATCTCGCCATCCGGAAAACTTCAAATTGAGACAATTCAAGGAATAAGAGAATTTGCTTTCAAAGAAGTCAAGTTTATCAGTTAATCTTGTTATTAACATGATTTGAATTAAATATCCTCGTCCCTTTCCAGTAATAGGATAGCGGATTGGGGCACTATAAAATATTTCTCACCTCCATACATTACTTCGAAAGCACTTTTTTGAAGAAAAAGTGCTAAATCGCCCACCCTGGCTTGTAGAGGTATATATTTTATTTTCTCTTCTGCTTCTTTCCAAGGTTCATCATCTTCAGTAGGTGCAGGTATGGGATATCCAGGACCGGTTTTCATAATATAGCCGCTTTGGATCTTTTCCTTTTCGTGTACACCAGGAGGTAAGTATAAGCCACTATTGGTTCGCTCTGATATCTTTTTGGGTCTAATGAGTACGCGATCACCGACAACAATCAATTTTTTTAAGCCATTTTCTTCCTGTAAACTCATAGTTATTGATTTTATTCTGATACAAAATTAAGAAATAGAAATTATTGAGAAAGGTGTATCTGTTGGTTATTCCGGATGATCAGATTTTTCTATCAGTTCCTGAGGTAACACTTTAGTGGTGCCTGCACCTAAATTTTTTATTTTTTCTGCGCGTGAAATAAGATTTCCCCTGCCTTCTGACAGTTTATTCATGGCTTTATCATAAACATCGCGAACCGATGAAATGCGCATGCCCAGATCAGACATATCCTGCACAAATCCCACAAATTTATCATACAGATCACCACTTTGTTTGGCTATTTCAAGGGCATTGCGATTTTGATTCTCTTGCCTCCAAATACTGGATATTGTCCTAAGGGTAGCCAATAGGGTAGAGGGGCTTACGATTACTATGTTTCTATCAAAAGCTTGATTAAAAAGATTATTATCCTGTTGAATGGCAAGGCTTAATGCAGGTTCAATTGGGATGAATAATAAAATAAAATCAAGGCTTTTCACACCATATAATTTTTGGTAGTTTTTATCCCCCAGGTTTTTTATATGATTTTTTATACTGAGTAGGTGGTTCTTTAAACCTAGCATTTTTTCATCATCACTCTCGCTGTTACAATATCTTTCATATGCAGTAAGAGAAACCTTAGCATCAATAATGATATTTTTACCTTCCGGAAGTTTGATGATTACATCTGGTTGATACCTTTTGCCATCCTCCGATTTAAATGATTCCTGGATTACATATTCCCTGTCCTTTACCAGGCCGGATTTTTCTAAAATGTTTTCAAGTATAAACTCCCCCCAATTACCCTGCGTTTTAGACTCCCCTTTCAATGCTTTCACCAGATTTTCAGCTTCACGGGTGATCTGAAGATTAAGCTCCTTTAATCCTGTGATTTGTTCTTTCAAGGATGTATTCCATGTGATAGTATCCTTATTATTTGTTTCAATTTTTCGTTCGAATTCCACAATCCTGTCTTTTAGAGGAGTGAGAAGTTCAGAAATATTGGTTTTATTTTGATCGGTAAATCGTTTGCTTTTCTCTTCAAAAATATCATTTGCAAGGTTCTTGAACTCAAATGCAAATTTTTCCTGCAATTTTTCAACTTCTTCTTTCTGAAAAAGAATTTTTTCCTGAAGGTTCTTATAATCTGATTCCAGAAATGAAAGCTTTTTATTTAATTCAAGGACCAATTCCCTTTTCAGGTTCAATTCAGTTTTGGTTATATCGATCTCTTTTTCAAAAAAAGCATTCCGCTCGTTAATAATTACAATTTGGGAGTTGTATTCGTTCTTTTCCTTTTCAAGAAGATTTATTTTTTCGAGATAATACTTTTCTTTTCTGGCAAATTTATGAAAGCTTAAATACCATCCAAGGAAAAATGAAATGCCAACGCAAAAAAGAATAAAGAGAATGTCCATAATCAGGCAATAAACTTGACAGGTTGATGTAAGATTTTAATCAAAATTGTTAATTTTTTGAACGAAAATTACACATAAATAGAAAATAGCGCCTAACCGTTCGAAACTTCTTGAAAAGTTTATATAAACACTTGACAAAGTCTAATTAGAGGCCAATTGCCTCGCTTCTTCAAATAATTGAAGTGCTTGCTGGAATACTTCATTTTGCTCGTTTATAATTGGATAAAACCCTTCTTCCTGCCAAATACTTCTGGCAATCTGTGCTTTTATTCTTAATTTTAGAAGCTCTTTGGATTTATTAAAATCATTTTGTTGAAAAGGGATTTCACTTTCCTCTCCAAGTTTTACTAAATCTTTTAGCATCTGATCTGTCACATCAAAATTATTTTGAAATTCTTCGAACGAAAGATTCGCCAATTTTTTACGGTGCTTCTCAGCATAATTTAACGAATATTCACGCAAAGTATTATTGAGGAACAATTTTCGGAAATATTCCGAATGACTGGAAGTGTCAAGAGGCACAAAATAATCAGGCATGATGCCCCCTCCTCCATAGACAATTCTGCCCTTATTGGTTTTGTATTCTAATGTATCGATGAATTTTATACTATCCATGTGAAAAAATTCTCCGTGTTCAAATCTTTCTATTTGATCCATTTGATACTCCTTATTGCCATTCTCATAGGATTTTTGGATAGATCTGCCACTTGGCGTAAAATACCTTGAAATGGTAAGCCTTAATTCGGAACCATCATTTAAAGCAATTGGCATTTGTACAAGTCCTTTACCAAAAGATCTCCTGCCAACCACCAGAGCCCGGTCATTATCCTGTAAAGCTCCAGCTACTATTTCTGATGCAGAAGCACTACCTTCATCTATTAATACTATAATTGGTTGGTTCAAGAAACTTCCTTTTGAGGTGGACATAGTGCGGGTATCATAACGATCCCTTTTGCCATCAGTATACACAATGAGTTGATCAGCTGGAAGAAATTCGTCAACAAGATTCGTAGCCCTATCCATGTAGCCACCGGGATTGCCTTGCAAATCGAGTATTAATTTTTGCATGCCCCTGGATTTAAGCTTGTCCAAGGCTGATTTAAATTCATCATAAGTATTGGCCGCAAATCTGCTTATCCTGATATATCCAATTTCTTTATCCACCATATAGCTGACCTCAACAGAATTTTGAGGGATTCTATCCCTGGTAATAGTGAAATCAAGCAACTCGTCTACACCTCTTCTTTTTACTGATACGGTCACTTTTGAGCCTTTTTTCCCCCTCAGCTTATCTATAACCATTCTGTTGGTGATCCCTTTTCCGGCAACTTGTTCCTGTTCAATTTTGATGATTTTATCCCCTGATTGCAGACCAACTTTCTCGGAAGGGCCTCCACTGATAGGGGCAACCACATAAATTGTATCTTTCAATAAATTAAATTCAATTCCAATTCCTTCAAACTCGCCATCTAATTGTGATTTAGCCAACGCGGCATCTTTTGCAGGAATATAGACAGTGTGCGGATCCAGTTTTTCTAACATGCTTTCAATTGCTGATTCCACTAGTTCATCGGTTTTTACCTGATCCACATAATCCCTTTCCACGTGTGTAAGGATTTCACGAAACTTATAAACACTACTAAACAAATCAGTTGATTGCTGCCCGGAATCAACCATTCGGGCACCAATAAGAATGCCTGCCGATATACCAACGGCTAAAATAATGGGTAAATTGATGTAAAATTTTGAGTTATTAATTTTCCTCACGACAAATCCTTTTTTTATGACAAATTTCAAAAATGTATTGTGAATAATAGAATGATCAGAAGTTTTTAAACATTATAGGATCAAAACTACATAACAATTCAATTCTGTTTACGATAGATCACACATTATGAACGAAAAAGAAATCAAAATAATTTTTATCTTTGCTTTAGAATTAAAATTCATTTTTAATTAATTGCACTTTTACAGTCAGGTATGGGAAGGATTTTATCGATTGATTTAGGAACGAAGCGAACTGGCCTGGCAGTTACTGATCCATTAAAAATCATTGCATCACCACTGGAATTTGTAAAAACACATGAGCTTTTTTCCTACTTGAACCAGTATATCATAAAGGAAGATGTAGAGTCATTTGTAGTGGGAATGCCAAAACAAATGGATAACAGTGATTCAGATATGACCAAACCTGTCTTAAAATTGATTGAAAAGTTAAAAACCGCCTTCCCCAATAAAGATGTTTTTGTTCAAGATGAACGATTCACCTCTAAAATTGCGTTAGATTCGATGATAGAAAGTGGGGCAAGTAAAAAGAACCGAAGAATAAAAGGAAATATAGATAAAATTAGTGCTGCAATAATATTACAGTCTTTTTTAGCGCGTAAAAACAGATGATTTATCCGATAATTGCTTATGGAACGCCTTTATTAAAAACAAGGGCTACAGAAATAGAGAAAGATTCAATTGATCTTGAAAAATTAATTTCTGATATGTTTGAAACCATGTACCATGCTCAAGGAGTGGGTTTGGCTGCTCCACAAATAGGGTTAGGCATTAGAATCTTTGTAGTGGATGCCGGGCCAATGGAAGAAGAAGACCAAGCATCAGATTTTAAAAAAGTTTTTATCAATCCGGTTAAAATAGAAGAAGATGGTTTGGAATGGAGTTTCGAAGAAGGTTGTCTAAGTATTCCAGGCATCCGGGAAGATATTACCAGGAATGACAGGATTAGACTAAAATACCTGGATGAAAACTGGAATGAACAAGAAGAGGTATTTGATGGGATTAAAGCACGCATCATCCAACATGAATATGACCATTTGGAAGGAATATTATTCACAGACAAGTTGACTCCCATAAAGAAACGGTTACTTCGGTCGAAACTGAACAACATCATCAAAGGCAATGTTAAAGTAGATTACAGGATGAAATTTGCTATTAAAAAATAAGATAGTTAAAAAAACCATGCAACCACAAGATCTCAATATAACCTTGATCCAATCTGAAATCTACTGGCATAATATAGATGCCAACTTAGGCATGTTTGAAGAAAAAATCTGGACAATAGGTGAAAAAACCGACATCATAGTATTGCCTGAAATGTTTACCACCGGATTTACCATGGATGCCAAAAATTTTGCTGAACATATGAACGGCAAAACCTTTAAATGGATGAAATTACAAGCTGCTCAAACTGGTGCTGTGGTTGTTGGAAGCTATATCGTTACTGACAAAGGGGAGTTTTACAACAGGTTGATATGGATGGAGCCCAATGGTAATTTTGATTATTATGATAAACGTCACCTGTTTAGAATGGTGGGTGAACATGAGACATATAAAGGAGGAAACAATGTCTTGGTCAAGGAGATTAAAGGTTGGAAAGTTTGCCCACTTATTTGTTATGACCTGCGATTTCCAGTGTGGAGCCGAAATAAATGGGACAAAACCAATCAAAAACTAACTTACGATTTACTAATATTTATAGCTAATTGGCCAGAAAAAAGAATCAATGCCTGGGATATATTATTACAAGCTCGTGCTGTAGAGAACCTGTGCTATTCTGTGGGGGTGAACCGAATTGGTAAAGATGGCAGGGACACAATTTTTAGCGGACATTCTGCTGTAATAAATCCAAAAGGAAGAAAAATGCTTTCCACTGATGATAAAGAAGCAATCAGGACTATAAGCCTTGATTATGAAAAACTACAAGCATTCAGACAAAAGTTTCCGGCATACCTCGACGCAGATCCATTTGATGTTTATTCTGATGTATCTGACAATATTCTCCTATAGCATGTATTTTCCCTTTGCGACAAGGGATGACACAAGTCAATAAACGTGATACGATATACCTTGGAAATAAAAGGAATCTGTAAGCTTTTATTTTCAATTTAATTTTGTTAATTTAAGAGATTAATTATAATTTGCATTAGAAAGAGCCAGAATATCATAAATCGTTGAATATAACTTCAGCTTGCATTACCATGAAATTCAATCATATGTAATTCAGAGTTTTGGTCTATAAAGATGATGCCCTTATTGGAAGATTTGAAAGTGTGACAGATTGATAGTTAAAGGATGATGAGCTTAAGGCATATATTATTTATAATTCTGACCCTTCCATTGTACTTTATATATGTACAGGGTAAGGCTGACCCTCATGCAGTGGATAGCCTTAAGCAGCTCTTGAACCAAGCAAGGCGGGATGACCGGAGAGTGGATTTACTAAATGAGATAGGCAAGGAATTTATAAATACCTCTGTTGACAGTTGCTCAATTTATATAAAGAGTGCACTAAAAATAGCCAATAAAATTGATAAGAAAGAAGGTATAGCGACAAGTTACTATATTTTAGGGAATGCGTATGAGAATTTAGATCAGGATTCTGCTTTACATTGGTATATCCAAGCCAACCAATTTTATCAGCAAGTGAACAATTCCTATAATACAGCCAATACCTACAATATTATTGGTTTAATCTATAAAGATAAAGGTCAGTATCGAGAAGCTTTGGAAAATTTCTTTAGCGCTCTTCAAGTAATAAAGGATAAAGAACAACTAGGAGTGGTATATAATAATATAGGTGTTGTTTACAGAAGGAGTGGATCTTACGAAAAAGCCATTGAATATTTTATCAACTCATTAAACATCCGGGAAGAAATCAATGATAAAAATGGTATTGCCATTACCAGTGGAAACTTGGGCAATATATATCTAAACCAAAAACAATTTAGCAAAGCTATTGAATATTATAACCGTGCAAAAGTATTATTTGAAGAAACAAATAACCGCATATATGAGGCCCATGCACTTCAAAATATCGGTATTATTAATACACATTTGAAAAAATTCGATGATGCAGTAAAAACTTTTGACAGAGCACTTCAAATTTATAATGAGGATAATTATGAAATCGGTAGTGCTGTAACCCTTATCAATAAAGCCCGTATTTTTTCAGAAACCGAGAATTACCCTGAGGCTATTGCTAATAACATAAAAGCAATAGATATATTAAAGAAATACAACATAAAGGATCATTTGACTTCTGCTTATATTGAAGCAGGAATGGCTTATCTCCACTCGGGAAACATAAAAATGGCTAAGGAATTTTTATTTTATGGTCTTTCTTTAGCTCAGGAAACAGGCAATAAACAAAAAGAATCAGAAGTTTATGAAGGTCTGTACAAATTTCATGAAGCTCAACACGAATATAAAATTGCTATCAATTATTATAAGCAATTCATTTTACTAAAAGACTCCCTTTTCAATGAAGATGTTAGCAAAAGGATGTCCGCCATACTATCTAGTGCTGAAATTGAGAAAAGGGAAAAAGAGAAGGACCTGTTGCAGGAAAGGATTAGGCGTAAAGAATTGGAAAACAAAGCTTTAGTGGGGGGGACTATTTTTTTAATCTTATTTGCTGCTTATTTCTTTAATACGACTCAACAAAAAAAGAAGACCAATCGTCTTTTATCTGCCCAGAATGAAGAAATAAATCAGAAACAAGGGCAAATCATTTCGATAAATGAAAGCCTTCAGAAATCACAAAGGCAATTGTTTAGATTAAATGATAAGTTGCAAAAGATGAATGCCGGCTTGGAAACAACTGTAAAGGAACGAACGTATGAGCTTCAGAAATCTCATGAAGAGCTTGATACATTTTTGTACCAATCATCTCATGCCCTTAGAAGACCCATTGTCAATATCATGGGTTTAGTACAAATTGCCCGTATCGAGCCGGAATTTGCCACAGTTCCGAATATTTATGATAAAATAGAAGACACAGCATCCCGGATGGATTTGATGCTAAAAAAGCTGGTAATGGTAAGTGAGATTAATCTCTCCGATCAATCAGTGGAAGTAATTGATTTTGAGGAGATTGTATCAGAAGCAATTACTACTTTAGGTCCCGAACTTTTATTTAAGAAAATTGAAATCAACAAAATACTTTCCGTGAATGGTTGTTTTAAATCGGATAGAAGGTTGTTTCTTATCATCATTCAAAATTTAATGGAAAATGCAATCAATTTTTACACAGATGTCGACAACAGAAAGTCCTTCATTGACCTTTCAGTCATTGAAAATGGTGAAAATATTGAACTGATTGTACATGACAATGGTATTGGCATTCCTTTTGAGCTTCAAAATCAGGTATTTGATATGTTCTATGTGGCCACAACCAGGTCTAAAGGTTATGGCCTTGGCTTATATATAGTTAAAAAAGCTGTGGAAAAACTCAAAGGTCAAATCCAGATAGACAGCAAGGAAAATGAATTCACCAAAGTCATCATCAGCATTCCTCGTACTTTATGATTTCCCACATTAATTTGACTTAAATCCCATATTAAGTATTGCCAGATTAATTTGATTTTATTAAGACCTAAAAATAATTAGTCAATTTTAATCGACCAGCCAATATAATTATCAATAATCCATGTAATTTTTAGCTTTACATTAACAGCTTATTAATAATTTCTCAATATGATATTTCTGAGGTTATTTTAGTTATTTTAAATAATTGATCATCTTGTTATTAAAAATGTACATTCTGTATAGGGTTTATTACATGAGTAATGATTGATATATTGAAAGTATTTAAAATGATAAAATACTATTATATCATTGCTATATAATTAGAGAATAAATTATGTATTGGTTTAATACAAATGTATATTATTCAAAATATCTAGTTATTCTTAAAATACATTCTGTTTTTAGATAAAATTATGCACTATTATTACATCTAATTAGGGCTTTGTTACTATTGAAGCCTAAAAAACGATGAATAAATGAGTTATAAAAATAAGTTTAACATAAAAAATCAATAAAACCGATGAAAAAATTATTAACAATTTTTGTAATTGCAGGAACCATGTTTTTCTTTTCCTGTACCGACCAATCCGAAGAAGTGTTCCAGGATAGCATCCAAATTCAATCAGTTGAAGCCGGTGATCAGGTGATGATGTCGGAGATGGATTTCGATGACAGAAGACCCAACAGGCCTTGAGGATTATCAAAACCAATTTATCACTAAATAATTAAAATTATCATGAAGAAGATATTTACCCTACTAACCATAACAGGAACCATGTTTTTCTTTTCCTGCACCGATAATTCCGAAGAAGTGTTCCAGGACAGTATCCAGGTTCCACAGATAGAAACCGGTGACCAGGTGATGATGGCAGAGATGGATTTTGATGATAGGCGTCCAGCAAGGCCTTAAAAAACTAATAAGATTATTCTAAAATAAAAAACAAAGCTCATGAAAAAGATAATAATTGGTAGCATAAGCGCAATAGCATTGGTAGTGATAACCGCATTTCAACAACCTGAACTTGTACCATCTACCGAACTGGTAATAGAAATCCCTAACATTGAAAAGGAAATACAACAAGTTCCCTCCCATGATTACAAATCTGGAAGTGACGGAGTGTTTGATTTTGATGACAGAATGTAATGCATACAAATAATTTCATTAAATCAGATAAGGTATTTGCATATATTCATATTTGAATTATCTTTGCACTCCTATTTAAACATTTGAAATTAATGTACGCAATAGTTAATATAGCCGGAAAACAATTTAAAGTTGCAAAAGATCAATATGTGTATGCACCAAGTTTGGTCGGGGATGCAGGGACTGTTATCGATTTTGAGGATGTATTGTTGGTGGATGATGGTAAAAACATCAACGTTGGAGCCCCATTGATCAAAGGAGCAAAGATTAAAGGTAAAATTCTCGATCATGTACGTGGTGATAAAGTGATTGTTTTCAAGAAAAAACGTAGAAAAGGATATCAAAAATCCAACGGGCACAGACAAAGTTTTACCAAAGTATTGATTGAAGATATTATTTTGTAAAAAAGGATAATAAAGAGTTATGGCACATAAAAAAGGAGCGGGTAGTTCAAGAAACGGACGCGAATCACATAGTAAACGATTGGGAGTTAAAATATTTGGTGGCCAGGATATTATATCAGGTAATATCATCGTAAGACAACGGGGAACCAAACATCATCCAGGAAAAAATGTAGGTATCGGAAGAGACCATACCTTATTTGCTTTAACCAATGGCAAAGTTGTTTTCAAGAAAGGGAAAAACAACCGGTCTTTTGTGTCTGTAGAGGCTGGTGAATAACAGGAATAAAATTTAATAAAATATATATTATAAGCACTTCTATTGAGGTGCTTTTTTATTTTCATTATATTCTGACAATATCTAAAAAAAGCTTGTTACCTGTCGAATAAAATGATCAAAAACATCAGGAATAACCAACAATGTAAATATTAAGCCAAAAACTGCCCCATAAAGGTGAGCGTCATGGTTGATTCTGCTACCTTCTTTTTTCCCCTGATAATACGAGTAAATAACAAACAAGATACCAAGTACAAATCCAGGTAAGGGAAGTATTGCCATTATGTAAATGTATTGGGTGGGAAAGAATAAGATCCAACTGAAAACAATGGCAGAAACACCTCCTGAAGCACCCAGCGCATTGTAGTGGGGGCTATTTTTATATTTAAGGTAGGTAGGTAAATCTGCTACTACGATGGCCAATACATAAAATAACACAAATAACCCAACACCAACTATTCCAAAGTAATATGTAAATTTTGCTTCAATACTGGTTCCGAAGAAGTAAAATGTGAACATATTGAAAAAAAGATGCATATAGTCATTGTGAATAAAACCTGAAGTAACAAACCGATGGTATTGGTTTTTCTTATGGATACTGTAAGGGTTAAAAATCCAATTTTCCATTATGGATGCATTGTTCCAGGCATAAAAACTCGCTAAAACCGTAATGGCGATAATTATTATTGTGGCTGATAATTCCATAGTTATTGATCTCGATTAGTCAGGTTATGCGCAAGATTAAGAAGATTGGCCTTTTTTTCTTGTGATACCTCCACTGTGTCTAGTGCGGCATTACCTTTATTAAAATAATCTTTAATTTTTTCCTCAGTTAATTTCTTGATATTTAATTGGTTGTAAATATTTTTCACGCTATTTACCTTGTCTGTTGGATCAAATTCTTTTTCTTTCAACCATTTTCTTAAATCTGAAGCAGCTTTTTCATCAGCCAACTCCATAGCTTTAATCAAAAGGTATGTCTTTTTATTTGCGATAATATCTCCACCTGTCTGTTTCCCGAATTTCCCTGAGTCTGCATATACATCGAGTAAATCATCAGTCAGCTGAAACCCCATCCCGATGTGCATCCCAAAATGATATAATGCTTTTTGGTCTGTTGCAGGAGCTCCAGCTAAAAATCCTCCGAATTCCAAACTAAAACCGATAAGAGCGGCTGTTTTTTTTGAAATCATATCTAAGTATTCCAATTCGTCCACTTGATCGCGAGTTTCAAAATTCATGTCCAATTGTTGTCCTTCACAAACACGAACAGCACAATTGTTAAAAATTTTGATCCCCTCTATGGTCAGTTCGGATGGTAATTTCAACAATAATTCATATACTTTGATCATCATTACATCACCGGATAAAATAGCTACATTTCCATTCCACTTTTCATGTACAGTGGGATGGCCCCGGCGTAAAGGTGCATTGTCCATGATGTCATCGTGCATCAGCGTGAAATTGTGAAAGAGTTCAAGGGAAAGTACCGGATCGGTTATTTGCTCTAGGTCATCCTTGTACAACTGATATGCTAAAATGGCTAGAAGAGGCCTGATACGTTTCCCACCCAAGTTCATGATATAAGAAATGGGATCATATAATTCAACTGGCTCTGATCCAAAAGAAAGACTTTTTATCCTATTATTAAGTGTATGGATTAATGCTTGAATGTGTTCGTTCATCTTTAAACCAATTCTAAATCGATAGTCCTACGATCGATATCTGTATCAGTTACCCTCACCCTGACCTGATCCCCTAGAGATATCATTTTTTTATTTCGTCGCCCGATTAGCCTGAAATTTTGTTCATCAAATTCATAATAGTCATCGTCCATTTGAGAAACCCTTACCATGCCCTCACACTTGGTTTGAATTACCTCAACATAAACCCCCCATTCGGTTACTCCTGATACCACACCATCAAATTCTTCATTGATATATTGTTGCATGTATTCCACTTGTTTGAACTTTATTGATGCCCTTTCGGCATCTGCAGCTCTTTTTTCCATCTCTGACGAATGAATACATTGTGTTTCAAATCTGTCTTTTTCTACAGGTTTGCCATCTTTTAGGTAATGGTACAACAAACGGTGAACCATCATATCAGGGTATCTTCTAATTGGAGAAGTAAAATGAGTGTAATGATCGAAACCCAAACCGAAATGGCCTTTTTCTTCGGTAGTATATTTTGCTTTTGCCATTGTCCTGATAGCCAATTGTTCCAATACATTTTGTTCAGGACGTCCCTCTATGGATTCTATTAGGGAATTTAAAGATTTTGCAATGGCTTGTTCGTTGATATTTAACTTATGTCCGAATTTTTGGGCAAAAATTGAAAATGCTTTCACCTTATCAGGATCTGGATAGTCGTGGGTACGGTATACAAAAGTATTGGGGTCTTTTCCCTTAGATCTGTTAAATATAAATTGTGCTACTTTTTTGTTAGCCAGCAGCATAAATTCTTCTACCAGTTTATGGGCATCTTTTCTTACTTTAGGAATTACTTCCAGTGGTTTACCATTTTCATCTAACCGGAATTTTACTTCCACAGTTTCGAAATTGATAGAGCCGTTATTAAATCTTTCTACTTTTAATTTTTTGGCGAGACCGTTTAAAATCTGTAATTCTGATGCAAAATCCCCTTTTGCAGTTTCGATCCTTTCTTGTGCTTCTTCATATGAAAAACGACGGTCGGAATTAATAATGGTTTTGCCAAACCATTGCCCTTTTACCCGAGCTTCCTGATCTACTTCAAATACAGCTGCAAATGTGAGTTTATCTTCATTTGGTCGTAATGAACACAGGTCGTTGGATAATTTTTCTGGCAACATGGGAATGGTCCTGTCTACAAGATAGACTGAGGTGGCACGGTCAAAAGCTTCTTTTTCTAATAATGTATCCAACCTAACATAATGTGTTACATCAGCGATATGAACCCCTATTTCATAATTTCCATTTTCCAATTTCTGAATTGAAATAGCATCGTCAAAATCTTTTGCATCTTCAGGGTCAATGGTAAACGTGGTTATATTTCTGAAATCCCTTCTCCGGGAAATCTCTTCTTCATGTATAGCGGCTTTGATCTTACCAGCTTGTGATTCAACAGATGGCGGAAACGCAAATGGTAAACCAAATTCAGCCATGATAGAATGGATCTCCGCTTCATTGTTTCCGGCGGGCCCAAGGGTTTGTATTACTTCGCCAACAGGATTTTTATCCCTGTCCGGCCATTCTTTTATTTTTACCAGCACCTTATCATTGTGTTTGGCATCTTTAATATCTTCAAATTTGATGAAGATGTCGTGGTGCATCTTTTTATTATCGGCAACCACAAAAGCATAGCGGGGGGATATTTCAATACGACCAACAAATTCGGTCTTTTTTCTTTTGATGACTTCTTTTATTTCACCTTCAGCTTTAGCCGCATCAGTTGGTAGTTTGATAATTTTTACACTTACTTCATCTCCATCCAATGCATTGCCCATCCGGCTGGATTTTATCCAGATGTCTTTTTCCATGCCCTCCACAATAACATATGCATATTTGGAGCTAACATAGTCAACTATTCCGGTAACCGTTTCAGTTGCTACATTTCGTTTATAGCTATTGGCCCTGGTTTTGACCAAAAAGCCTGATTCTTCCAGGTTGAAAACTGTTTTTGGGACGGCATCTTTTGATTTTTTATCCCTTACACCTATGTATTTGGTAATTTGTTTGATAGAAAATGATTTGCCAATATTCTCTTCAAACAAAGAAGTGATTTGCTGTTTTATATTAGGCGCATCTTTTTTGGAATTCGCTCTGGACATAAAAATATTTTAAAGTATTAAAAAGTACAAATATATGGAGGTTTAGCCTACTTTGTTTTTTAAATGTAAATTCCTTTTAAGTTGTGATTTCCTGATATCGTCCATAGTTCCTTTTGGTATGGAATCTATTAGTTTTCTGGTATAGGCATTACCTGGTTTTTCATAAATTCTTTCAGGATAACCAGTTTCTACAATTTTTCCTTTATTCATTACGATCATCCTATCAGAAATATATTTGATCACCGATAAATCATGCGAAATAAAAATGTAAGTCAGGTTAAACTCAGATTTAAGTTTGTTTAATAGATTTAGAACCTGGGCTTGTACCGACACATCCAGTGCAGAAACCGATTCATCGCATATAATGAATCTAGGCTCTACCGCTAATGTTCGTGCGATACAGATTCTTTGTCTTTGTCCACCTGAAAATTCATGAGGATATCTATTGAATATATCATCCTTTAGGTTTACCGTATGCAGAAGGTCTCTTGCTTTTTCTTTTCGCTGTTTATCATTATCCAATACTTTAAAAAGCCGCATGGGCTCCATGATAGCCTCACCAATAGTAATACGTGGGTTGAGTGATGAATATGGATCCTGAAAGATAATTTGGATATCTTTTCTGATTGCCCTGAGTTGTTTGGGGTTTAGGTCGTTGACCAGTATGTCATCATAATAGATCTGACCTGAAGTAGGTTCGATCAAACGAAGAATACTCCTGCCAAGGGTAGTTTTCCCGCAACCAGATTCGCCTACCAATCCCAGGGTTTCTCCAGGATAAACCTCAAAAGAAACGTCATTTACGGCTTTAGCAAAATCATGTGGTTTGCCAAAAAGACCTCTATGGAGTGGAAAATAGGTTTTCAGATTTTCTACCCTTAACAATGGTGGCCGCTTTAATAGCTCAACCTGCTTGTTCCTGATTTCATTTTCACTTTCTACATTATATAATAAAGCCTCACCTACAGATGTATATTTTCGCTTCGTATCTGTAACCTCCATATCTGTGTTCATAAAATCTGCTACAGTGGGCAACCATTTCATTTTAATATCCAGTCGGGGACGGCAGGCTAATAATCCTTTGGTATATGGATGCTTGGGATTGGCAAAAATTTCCCAAACTGTTCCTTGTTCTACAATTTGGCCATCCAACATTACCAATATTTTATCAGCAATCTCAGCGATTACAGACAAATCATGAGAAATGAAAATCATTGACATGTTATTCACATCCCTCAATTTTCTCATCAGGTTGAGGATACTTGCTTGTACTGTTACATCCAATGCTGTGGTCGGTTCATCAGCAATTAAAATTGAAGGATTACATGACATGGCCATCGCAATCATTACCCGTTGTTTTTGTCCTCCGGACAATTCATGTGGGAATGCTTTATATACTTCTTCAGGGTTATTGATCTGAACATCTGATAACAATTCCAAGGTTCGTGAGCGGGCTTCAATTCTACTGATATTTCTGTGTTGCAATATTGCCTCTCTTACCTGATGGCCACAGGTAAATACCGGATTTAAAGAACTCATGGGTTCCTGAAATATCATGGCAATATCCTCACCTCTTATTTGCCTCATTTTACTCCTGGGCAACCTTGCCAGATTCACGGTGCCGAATATTGAAGAGTTGAATAAAATCTCACCATCGATTTTGGTCAATGAAGGCTGTGAGATCAATTGCATAATTGATAGTGCAGTCACTGATTTTCCAGAACCCGATTCTCCCACGATACCAACAGTTTCACCTTTCCTAACTGTAAAACTAATATCATTTACAGCTTCAATCATCCCACCTTCACCTTTAAAGGTAGTTTTTAGGTTTTTTACCTCAAGCAAAGTCGGACCCTTATCCATAGGTGAATGATCTATTTAAGCAATAACGGCGTAAATTACTAATTTTATACTTTATCTTGCTCTTAATGTGAGGAAAAAGGTTTTTTTGACGAAAATGAAGTTTGTCTTAATGTAAAAAGATAATTTGATCTTCAGGAATGACAGGCAGACAGTTTAATTTCAGAAATAGCTGTGCTGTGACCAATACATCCTGCATGCAATATTTTCCAATTCTATTGAGATCTTTCGACTCATAATAGACCTCATTAACCATACTTCCATCAATATCATCTTTGCTAGACTCAATTCCAAAGATCGCTGCCAGGAGATCTAAGGAAGTATAACTTTTTTTGTCACCAAACTTCCACATCTCCATGGTATCAAAATGGTTTACCTCCCATGGTTTTTTACCTGAGATATCCAGTATGGATGGTAGGGGAATGCCATTTAACAACATTCGTCTGCATAAATAAGGATAGTCAAATTCTTTGCCATTGTGTGCACATAATGAGAGCTTATCCTGATCGAATTTTTTTTCTAACAATTCTTTGAATGATAATAACAATTCTTTCTCATCGTCTGATGTAAAAGCCTTAAGTCTTAATTGTGGTTGGTTTTGTTCATCATTCCGAATATACCCGACAGCTATGGCCACTACTTTACCAAATTCAGCATAGATTGCAGCTTTTTTTACAAAAAGTTCTTCTGGTGTACACTCTTCTTCATTTTTAATTAGAAGAGATTTCTTGTGCCATAGTTGCTGAATACGTGTTGGCAACAATTGATAATTTCCTACGCAGGAAACCGTTTCGATATCCAGAAATAGAATTTGTCCGGGGTCGTTAATTCGCATGTCTCTATTTTGGTAAAATGGCCTTGTGGGCTTCTACAATGTTCATTTCAAATAATTGTACCAAATGTTTTTTAACTTTTTGAGCTACCTCATCAAAGTGCTGCTTAGCTCCCAATTCTTTTTCCATTGAGGTCACTGCTTTATCGGTGATGCCGCAGGGTATAATATGGTTGAAATAACTTAAATCAGAATTAATATTAAAAGCAAATCCGTGCATGGTAACCCATCTGCTGGTTTTTACACCCATCGCACAAATCTTTCTGGGATTTTTCAGGGTTTCATGATCCAGCCATACACCTGTCAATCCCTTTATGCGACCTGCTGAAATACCGTATTCCTGTAATGTCAATATGATAGATTCTTCCAAATAGCGCATGTATTGGTGAATATCAGTAAAGAAATTGTCCAGATCCAATATAGGATAACCAACCAATTGACCGGGGCCATGGTAGGTTATGTCACCACCTCTGTTGATTTTATAAAAAGCGGCATTTTTATTTTTAAGTGATTCCTCATTGATTAATAGGTTTGTGGCCGAACCGCTTTTCCCAAGCGTATAAACATGAGGATGTTGGCAAAACAACAGGTAATTCGGTGTTGGTTGTTGTTGATCGGTTTCCAATTTCCTATTTTGAATCTTGAGATCAACGATTTCGGTAAAAAGACTTTCCTGATAATCCCAGGCTTCTTTATAATCGATCGTTCCAAGATCTTTGAAATGGACATTATGATTAATCTGTGCATTCATTTATTTTAGCTTTCAGGAACATACGTTTCCAATAATTTCACTTGATTTTCAGGTACTAATTGAATGTTTTTAATCTCAGCTGGAATAAGAATAGCATCACCTTTCTCAAATCTAACGGATTGATTGCCATATTGGATTTGACCAGTACCCTGGTAACAGATATAAATAACAAATGAGTGTAATTTTGAAAAATCTCTAAATAGCGGTTTGGTTAATTGTAGCTGATGGGTGTTAAAATACGAACAGGTGGCCAAGTGAACCGGCTTATTAGTTTTTGCTTCGTACTTGGTTTTATATTCTTCGTGAAAAGTATAATCAATGGCATCCAAAGCTTCTTCTACATGAAGTTCCCGGGTATTTCCTTCATTGTCTTTTCTGTCAAAATCATAAATCCGGTAGGTGATGTCAGAGGTTTGCTGGATTTCGGCTAATAAAATTCCTTTGCCAATGGTATGGACTCTTCCGGCTGGAATGAAAAACATATCCTCTTCGGATACTTCTTCCTGGTTAAGTATATCAAAAAGCCTACCTTCATTAAATGCCTTTAAATATAAATTTTTATCCATTGGCTGGTTAAATCCGGTGATCAGTTTGGCCCCCTTGTCAGCTTGAACAACAAACCACATTTCTGTTTTTCCAAAAGACTGGTGACGTTTTTCAGCCAATTTATCGTCTGGGTGAACTTGCACAGAAAGATCATCATTGGCATCGATGAACTTGATCAACAATGGAAATCTTTCACCAAATTTCTGATAAACCGCTTGACCCAATAATCTGTCTTTATATTGGCGAATAATGTCTGTCAGTATTTTTCCATCAAGATTGCCCCCATTTACCACTGAAATATCACCATTAACTCCTGAGATCAACCATGATTCACCACAATTGGGAAGGTTGCCAAAGTCTTTTTCTAAAATAGTTCTTATTTTTTGCCCGCCCCATATTTTGTCTTTATAAATGGGATGGAACTTTAATGGATATAATTCACTCATTATTTAATTTTTAATTTAAGGCTGGTGTAAATGTAAATTATTTTTTTATTAAATTAAACCCAAATATTCAGGTTCTATAATAGAAATTGGTGACAGTAACAAAGAATACAGGCATATTGGGTGAGAACATGGCTGCTGAAGTACTTATCCAGAAAGGTTACCTTATTAGGGAAAGGAATTATCGATATAAGAGATCAGAAATTGATATAATAGCGGAAAAAGATGGTATTTTGGTGTTTATTGAAGTGAAGACCAGAAAAAGTATCCGGTTTGGTTTTCCTGAAGAATTTGTAAATGAAAAAAAAGCTGAAATGGTTATTGCTGCCGCAGAGCAATATGTTTATGAAACCAATTGGAAAAAGGATATAAGATTTGATATTGTTTCAATAGTAATGAATAAAACAGGCTCTGAAATCCAGCATTTTGAAGATGCTTTTTTCTAAAAACTGTTATCTGCTGGTCAACTTTTTATCCTGCTCTTCTTTATCATATATTACAGCCCCGGTCTGGTCCCACTCTTTTACGATAAAAGGTTTGAAATCATTATTATAGGGATCGCTCCGGTATTGTACCTCTCTTTTTCTTTGCCGGCGGTATTCATAATACTCCACCCAACGACCAACTTTTTGATCATTTGAATACTCTCCCTGCACAGCCGGCAGCCCATTTTCATGAAAATAAAAATAGTTGCCTTCCTTTTTGCCATATTCTACAGGTATTACCTCTTTTAATTTGGTTCTATCCTTGTCATAATAACTTACCTTAGACTCCCTGGGCCAACCTTTTGAATATTTTTTCTTATCAGTAAGCACAAAGTAATCGTACATCTTTCCATATTGCGTCCATCTGCCATGCTTGGTGCCTTTATAAAATACTCCTTCTTCAATGACCTGATCGTTTTGAATTACTTTATACGGACCATGAAGAATTCCAGCAAATTTGGGATCAATTTTCCCGGAGATTCTTATCCTTTTTGTTTTGAAATCGAACCAATAGATGTCTCTTACATAAGGATCGGGTTTTTCATATTCTTTAAGATAATTGAAAATCTCAATTTTTACATTATTGCCAAATCCCGCTTTTGTAAATCCTTTTCTGGTCTTCAAACCATAATATACATTTTTCTTTTTCTTCTTCTTTTTTTCTTCCTTAGGCTCAATGATTTCTTCTTCGTCGAGATCTATAGTTAGTGGGGCATCAGAAAATATATCAGAAGGATTTTCTATCTTTTCCTCTTCCTTATTTTTTTCAGTCTGGCCAAAAGAAAGCATTGGCAATAATGAAATTGAGAAGAATAGAAGCAGAAAGTGGGATTTAAACATACCTCAATTATATTTAAATAATCTGTTATGCAAATGTAAACGAAATATATTAATCTTTATTTTTGATGTAATTTGCAAATTCTTTGGCGAAATAGGTAAGGATAATATCAGCACCAGCCCTCTTCATACTGAGTAATATTTCATGCATTACCTGGGTGCCATTAAGCCACCCTTTTTGATCGGCCGCTTTGACCATTGCATATTCACCACTTACATTATAAGCTGCTATTGGCAAATTGAAGTTCTCTTTCAGCAATTTGATCACATCAAGATAAGACAATGCAGGTTTTACCATGAGAAAGTCTGCTCCCTCCAATGTATCCAGTTCTGCTTCTGTCAAAGCTTCTCTACTGTTGGCAGGATTCATCTGATAGGTTTTTTTATCACCTGCTTTTGGGGCTGAATCCAATGCATCACGGAAAGGACCATAAAAAGCACTTGCATATTTGGCTGTATAAGACATGATAGAAACATCTGTAAATCCCTCTTGATCCAGCATTTCTCTTATATAGCCTACTCTTCCATCCATCATATCTGATGGTCCAATGATATCAGCACCTGCTCTGGCTTGCGCTACTGCCATTTTTCCAAGAACTTTCAGTGTTTCGTCATTCAAAATTTCCCCATTTTCAACTATACCATCATGGCCATCGCTGCTATATGGATCCAAAGCTACATCGGTCATTAGGCAAGCTTCCGGAAATTCTTTTTTTATCAGGCTCAATGCAGTTGTGTATAATCCCTTCGGATTGTAACTTTCTTTAGCATATTTATCTTTCAGATTCTCTTGAATTGCTGGAAATAAAACAAAAGATTTGATTCCTAATTTAAGGCATTCTTCAACTTCTTGCAAAAGCATGTCGGTTGAATATCGGAAAATGCCCGGCATGGATGCCACCTCTATTTTCTGTTGACGGCCTTCAATGATAAAAAGTGGAAAAATCAGGTCATGAATATTTACAGATGATTCTTCCACCATATTTCGGATAATTGCTGATTTCCGGTTTCTACGGGGTCTTTGGGTGAGATGGATTCTTTCTTTGTGCTCCTCCATGATCATTCAACAGTGACTGATTTTGCAAGATTTCGGGGTTGATCTACCGAACAACCTCTCATCACCGCGATGTGGTATGATAATAGTTGTAGCGGAATAACTGATACCATCGGACTGAACACTTCATTAGTATTAGGTACTTCAATAATATGGTCAGCCATTTCGGGTATCAGCGTATCACCTTCAGTTACAATGGCGATTACTATTCCTTTACGTGCTTTTACTTCCTGAATATTGGATACAATTTTTTCATAAGAACTGTCATTGGTGGCTATAAATACCACTGGCATTTCTTCATCTATCAAAGCAATAGGACCGTGTTTCATTTCTGCAGCAGGGTATCCTTCTGCATGAATATAGGAAATTTCCTTAAGCTTCAAGGCACCTTCAAGGGCAACTGGAAAATTATAACCCCTGCCGAGATATAAGAAATTACGGGAGTCTTTATATATATAAGCTATTTTCTGTAACTGTTGATCCAATTCCAAAGCTTTACTAACTTTCGTTGGAATATTTTCAAGCTCTATCATCAGTTCACGGTATTTCTTCTCACTGATAGTGCCTTTGCTATGAGCGAGCATCAATCCCAAAAGACTCAATACTGTCAGTTGGGCTGTAAAAGCTTTTGTGCTTGCTACACCAATTTCCGGCCCTGCATGTGTGTAAGCACCTTCGTGAGAAAGACGGGCAATAGAGGAACCCACTACATTACAAATACCAAAAATGATGGCACCTCTTGATTTTGCCATTTCGATAGCAGCCAAAGTATCAGCAGTTTCTCCCGACTGGGATATGGCTATTACTACATCGCCTTCCTTGATTACCGGGTTTCTGTATCGGAACTCAGAAGCGTACTCCACTTCTACAGGAATTCGACAGAATTCTTCAAAGAAATACTCGGCCACCAATCCTGCATGCCATGAAGTTCCACAGGCCACGATGATAATGCGTTCAGCATTGGTTAATTTGTTCTTGTATTCTCTTATTCCTCCCAAAACAAGATGACCTGTAGAAGAATTAAGTCTACCCCTCATACAATCTTTGATTGATTTGGGTTGTTCGAATATTTCCTTCAACATAAAATGTTCAAAACCACCTTTTTCCAAAGCCTCTAACTCCATGTCAAGTGTCTGGATATAAGGTGTCATGGGTACATCCTGCGTGGTTTTTATTTTTAATTCATTGTCTTTAATAACAGCAATTTCATAATCGTTCAGGTATACAACCTCATTGGTGTATTCAATGATTGGCGTGGCATCAGAGGCGAGAAAAAATTCATTCTTGCCTAATCCGATCACCAATGGACTACCTTTTCTGGCAGCTATTAAAGTGTTGGGGTCGCTTTTAGAAAGAATGACTATGGCATATGCCCCGATTATTTTAGTTAAGGCCAGCCTTACTGCTTCTTCAAGAGAACAGTTATTATTTTCTTTTATATCTTCGATAAAATGAATAAAAACCTCTGTATCAGTCTCACTCTCAAAAACATGGCCTTTTTTTAGGAGATCCTGTTTAAGTGCACTGTAGTTTTCAATGATTCCATTATGTATAATAGCATATTCACCATTGCCTGATAGATGAGGATGGGCATTTCCGTCAGTAGGTTCACCATGTGTAGCCCAACGTGTATGACCAATTCCAATATGGCAATTTACGATTTGACCATTTATAGCATTTTCCAGTTCGACAACTTTACCTTTTTTCTTATAGACATGCATGCCATTGGTAATTACTGCTACTCCAGCACTATCATAGCCACGATATTCCAATCGTTTGAGTCCTTTGATGATCACATCTAATGCTTGTCTATGACCCAGATATGCAACTATTCCACACATAATTATATGGTGTTTAGGTTTAAAAATTTAGAAGTGAAGTCTAATTTAAAGTAGTATAATAAATTCTTAACCTTACCTTTTCGGGATTAACAACAAATCGATCTGTTCTGGCTCTCGTTGTCACCTCTTTACGTTGAGTCATCGATAGGTATGGATAAAAAACAAGTTTGTCATAAGGAAGAGTTCCGTTGATGATACTCTGAAGGAACAATGTTAATTCCAACATATACATTTTTTTATTATTGAAATTTACAGCATACGGTGCAGGGATGCTTCCATTGGGTTGCGGCCCCAGAAAAGAAACCTGACCACCGCTTAAACTACTGACCGAATAAAAATAGAATGTCGTATCATTGGCAGTTTGCGAAACAGGTTTTCCAAGGCTGTCGGCCACATATATGGATAATTCCAATGGAGGAGATAAAAACTCATTGTATCCTTCTACTTCCATATAAAGCATGGCATTATTGATTACCATATTTCCTACCGATTCTTTTAACTCTTTGATCGAGGAAAAATCTATATATGATACGATCCCGGTACCTGCTTGGCCATAAAGTTTACCACTAGGTGGGTAAAATATTTCTTCCTTTGTTAGACCTGCCAATTCTGTGCCTGATCTGTCAGTTTCTATATAACTGTACCGTGGCTCACTTAAATAAAAACTATATGCCAATGTATCTGCATCGGTGTGATAGTGCAAGGTGATCAGGGAATTGTAAACGCTACTGACAGGAGAAACATTGAGGCCAAATATCGCATTATTATTATTTCCTGGCACAAATGCCAAACCTTTTAAGAATCCATTTAAAGAATTGTATGATGTAAAAGAAAGCGAATCGGTCAATGCTTTATTAAATATTTCCTGCCCAAATGCATCATCCAGTTTTATATTAAAAAACATGGAATCAGCTTTATAAGGAGAAAGTGCCTGTACATCTAATGATGTATCAGCTAATAATCTGTTATATTCAAGCTTGTTATGAGTATAATGATTGTTTATGCTTGTATCATTGTCTACAATCTTGAGCCAGTGAATGGTATCATTTAACTGATAAATTTTTAAATCTTGAGGGCTCACTCCGTCTGTACCATATCTGTAATCTACCTTTAACTTAATAGTAATAGAATCATAGGTAGCGACATAGATGTTTGGAATCTGCCGGACATTAACGGGTATAATTCCAGAATAGCTTTCAGCATATATCGATCCAAAAACCGGATCAGTAAACTGTCCAAATAACAGACTGCTGGACCTTTGGAAATTAGTATGATATACTACAAGTGAATCGTTTAAAATTACACCTGATATTACCGGCCAGTCAACTGCAACCACACCCACTGTATCATCCCCAGAAATAAGCTCTTCTCCAATATTATTGGGATCCTCACAGGAATATAAAATTAGGGCTAACAATGTGATTATTAGCCCTAATTTACTTAATCCCCCCCTAAAAATTCTAACCAACCAATTCATTATATAAGTTATAGTATGAGTCTAAATAATTATTATCTTTCTCCTCAATAATATCAATTTTCTTTTCTTTTGGCAACTCATTCAACAATTGATTTAAACCATTGGAGAATTCTTCTTCTGCCTTGATCACCACATCCGCATATTCTATGCCAATCTTGATAAATCCTTCAAGGTCTGCTGACTCCAGATTGACCAGCATACTTTTATCAATATCATTGGTTTTCACCTTTTCAATCAGATCGCTACTGAATTTACAATGCAATGTATTGTCATAAACAGTATAAACAGTTTTTGTCTTCTTAAAAATAGGGTCGTTTTTGTATTTTGTTTTAAGGTACATTGGAATCAGACTTGACATCCAATCGTTGCAATGTACAATATCTGGTGACCAACCCAATTTTCTTACTGTTTCGATGACACCTTTACAGAAAAATATTGACCGTTCATCATTATCTTCATAAAAGTTATTTTCTGTATCAAAGAAAATAGATTTTCGGTTAAAATAATCATCGTTATCAATAAAATAAACTTGTAATTTGGCGGTAGGTATAGACGCAACCTTGATAATTAAAGGTTTTTCCTCATCACCAACAGCAATATTAATTCCCGACAGCCTCACCACCTCATGCAGCCTATTTTTTCGTTCATTGATCAACCCGAACCTTGGTACAAGAATACGGATTTCAATACCCCTTTCCTGCATAGCTTGAGGAAGTTTTCTAACGAATTCGGCAACCTGAGATGAGTGTAGAAAAGGGTCAATTTCACTTGCAACGTAGAGTATTCGCAACTTTGACATATTGTTTGTGATCTTTGATTAGAAATATATGGTACTGCAAAAATACGCAAATTTTCGCTCTAATCCATATGGTTTGTAATCAAAAACGTAATTTTGCGAATAATTATTATTAAAATTATTTTTTTTATGCATATTTTAAAAAATATTGATCAGTTAAGGAAATACCTTACTTCACATCGTCTGCCAGGTTCACGCTTAGGATTTGTTCCAACAATGGGTGCTTTGCATGAAGGGCATCTTTCTTTGGTTAGAGAATCGGTAAAACATAACGATATCACACTGAGCAGCATATTTGTCAACCCCACTCAATTTAATAATAAGAATGATTTATTACATTACCCAAAAACATTGGAAGATGATCTACTAATGTTAAAAAATGAGGGATGCAGTGCAGTATTTTTGCCAGATAACGATATCATGTACCCCAGTGAGCCAGTCATTGGATTTGACATTGGTTATTTGGATGAAATATTGGAAGGAGCCTTTAGAAAGGGGCATTTTAATGGTGTGTTGCTGATAGTAGCCAAATTTTTCAATCTCATAAAACCTGATTTGGCATATTTCGGACAAAAAGATTTACAACAATATGTAGTGTTAAAAACGATGGTTGATGAATTGTTTTTTGATCTGCAAATGGTAATGATGCCCATTGTACGTGAAAATGACGGGCTTGCGATGTCATCGAGGAACAGACGATTAGACGAAAAACTAAGGGCTAATGCTACGAGTTTTTACAAAGCATTGAATTTAGCGAAACATAACCTTGAAGAAGGATTAGCAATTACTGAAACAAAAAAACTCGTGGAAGCTTATTTTGAGAATAGAGAAGGCGTTTCATTGGAATATTTTGATATTGTAGATAGCAATACGCTCCTTCAGGTGGATAAAATTTCTACAACCACATCTACTGCTTTATGTATTGCAGGATACGTGGGGGAAATCAGGTTGATTGATAACATCATCATAGTTTAAAATAATTTCCCATAAGTAATTAGCAAATGTGTAGTTGAATCGACTAACTTTGGCGAACAATTTGCAGGTAATTGGGAACAAAATGTTTTCTACACATATTATATCAATATGTTTATTGAGGTTTTAAAATCAAAAATACATCGGGTGCGGATTTCGCAGGCGGATTTAAATTATGTAGGTAGTGTCACTATAGATGAAGACCTGATGGATGCCGCAGACCTGATTGAGAACGAAAAAGTCCAAATTGTTAATGTAAACAACGGGGAACGTCTGGAAACCTATGTAATTAAAGGGGTCAGGGGAAGTGGGATGGTTTGTTTAAATGGCCCGGCAGCACGTAAAGCGCAGGTAGGTGATATCATCATTATTATTTCCTACGGCTTGATAGAAAAATCTGAAGCAAAAGCGCATAAACCCATTGTATTATTCCCGAATAGCCAAAACCGGCTGGAATAAACCCCTCTTATTTTGAAAGTTGTCAAATCCATTCTTAAGTATTCCATCACCTTAGCGGTTGCTTTTTTACTCCTGAGGTTTGTTTACAAAGATCAGGACCTGGTATCAATGCTTCAAAGGCTTAAGGATGTAAATTACCACTGGATTTTGCTTTCTTTTTGTTTGGCCATTATCAGTCATATATTGCGGGCTTATCGATGGAATTTACTTCTCCAACCTTTGGGTTATCAGCTAACTACATTTAGGACTTTTTTAGCTGTCATGGTAGGTTATTTTGCCAACCTGATTATACCAAGAGCTGGCGAGATATCCAGATGTGGTATATTAAAAAAGACAGATAATGTAAATATGACAAACTCAATCGGTACTGTAGTGGCCGAGAGGGCTGTAGATTTAGTAATGCTATTGGTAGTTGTATTTATTGCTTTTTTGGTTGAATTCAGGTTATTGAACGATTATCTTTTCGGGTTTTTTCAATCCAAGTTGGTACAAATCAGTCGGAATATGATTATTATTTACCTCGGTGGTGGTATGGCGTTATTCCTGATTTTGATGCTGTTTATTGTAGTCAGCCGATATAAAGAAAAGCTAAAACAAAATGTCCTCTTTCTAAAATTTCGCCACTTTATGAGGGAATTGATAGAAGGATTAACCAGTATCAGAAAACTTAATAACCGATTGGGTTTTGTCGTTTCTTCAGTTTTTATTTGGGTTTTATATTTTTTGATGTCTTATGTTGCCTTTTTTGCCATTCCTGAAACATCAGGATTAGGATTAGTTGCCGGATTATCCATTCTCGCGATGAGCAGCCTGGGTATGTTGGCTCCGGTACAAGGTGGAATAGGAGCTTATCATGCCCTTGTAGCAGGAGTATTGGTATTTTATGGTGTGGGAGACCATGTCAGTGCTTTCTTTGCAGGATTATTGCACAGTTCACAAGTGTTGTTAATTATAGTTGTAGGAGGGATCAGTTTTTTTACCAGCCTGTATATTCCAAAAAAGAATGCCAGGATTGAAGATGTACAAGTGTCAGAGCATGTGTAATACAGCCATTTTGTCATATTGGATTCTTGTATCAAATTTTGTAATCAATAATCTCCCATAAACAACATATTGGCATAGATTTCGTATTTGGTATTGAAAAAAAGAAGATAGCATATGTTTATATTGATCATTGTAGTTTTTGG
The DNA here is from genome assembly GCA_023393375.1 of Bacteroidota bacterium. Lineage (GTDB taxonomy): Bacteria > Bacteroidota > Bacteroidia > Cytophagales > Cyclobacteriaceae > JAEWLI01. The sequence goes on along the minus strand of JAEWLI010000093.1, from coordinate 2,382 downwards.
GATAATCAGTTTTGCAGTAAGCTCAAAATTGAAGAGCAAATTTAAGAAGTATTCCAGAATGACCTTGGCAGGGGGAATGTCGGGCAGGGAGGTAGCTGAAAAAATGCTCGCCGACAATAGGTTGTATGATGTAAAAGTAGTTCCTACCCGAGGGACATTGACCGACCATTACAATCCAGCAACCAAAACGGTAGCTTTGAGTGAAGAAGTATATCATGGGCGGTCTGCAGCATCGGCTGCAGTAGCAGCTCACGAATGTGGACATGCGGTACAACATGCCAGGGCGTATAGCTTTTTAGAATTCAGATCAGCCATGGTGCCTATCCAAAATGTAAGCGCACAAATTCTGAATATTGTGCTGATGGTAACCTTCTTCGGTGGATATTTCTTGATGGAGACCTTTAACTTGAATATTATACTGCTGGTAATTATTGGCTGTTATTTTGTGATCACACTGTTTTCAATTGTTACATTGCCAGTAGAATTTGATGCCAGTAAAAGGGCTTTGGCATGGATGACAGAAAATGGTGTAACCCGAGGCCAGGAACATGATATGGCCAAGGATGCATTGAAGTGGGCTGCCATGACTTACGTAGTGGCAGCCATTGGTTCATTGGTGATGTTAGCCTATTATGTCCTGATATTTTTAGGTAACCGGCGATAAACTTATAATTTATTAGAAGACTGAAATTAAACCACAGGAACTTAACATCCTGTGGTTTTTTACTTTTTCCACTGTAGAAATATCCTGAGATACTACATATTTTTATTCCAGCAGGGTGCATTTTGGCAAAAAATATTATTTTTGTAAATACCCCTGAAGCATGGAGGAAAAAAATACTAAATTATTTAAGCACGATAGAAATTATATTCTTAAGGAAGCCCAGTATGTTTTGCAGAAACATCTGTTGAAACTGATGATTAATCATGTGAAGAATTATTATTTAAAACACTATAATCCACTTGGGCTTGAGGATGATACCGTTCTAAAACTAAAAAATACCAATAAGTACAACCTCGAATTATTTTATGAGTTTTATCAATATATCGCTGCTGTATACCGCTTTCAAAATATTGATAATCAGCTGGAACTTCTATTTGATGGTAAAAGCCATTTTGATAAATTCAGTGAAGAATGGGAGGATTCTTTTAGCCGTTGGATTCATGAATTTTGTAAACAAGAGTGTTTTATAAAAGCCGTATTAGAAGCAGCCGTATTTTATGAAGCTGATAGAAAAGGCTTTTTGGCTTTTAACCGTCTCAAGAATTTTGTGACCAATCATTTCGAGATCAGGATATATAAACGAAAAGGTCTTGTGCCTATGCGGGTTGCCTGATCAATCATCAGTATTGAATTATATGCTGTTACTGCTTGTTCAATAAATCATCCAGTGTATTTACTGACACAAAATGATAATTCGGACGAGCTTTCTCATAAATATTTTTTGCTCTTTTTTTCCCTTCTTCTGTTTTTATCAATTCGGAATACAAAGGGACTAAAAATTTTCTTCTACCGGTATTTTCCAGAAAACTTTCGAGCCGGGGATAAGCGGGTTCATAGCGGTGTTTTATAGCATGAATAAACCATGCTGCCAGTACTTCTGAATTTCCGGAATTTGTAAAGTTAAATGCCTGATCCAATTCACTCAACTGTTCTTTCGACAATTGTTCGGGTAACCCTCTAAGGAAATGAAGCCATTCATGGGAAGTCCATGTTTTCGTTTCTAACTCATCAGCACTGGTGCCTTCCTGCCAGCTGATTAAAGTACTATCAACAGCCGAAAATCTTTCAGACGTTACTTTGGGCATATTCACAGGAATACCTTCACCATAGATCCATTTCTCATATTGTACTTCTTCCGGTATCACCTGATGTTTTTCCAACAGGTTTTTATCCAGGTATACGATAAATGCCTCAGTAGTAATTGTTTCAAATGCGTGATCGTTAAAGTATTTTAAAATAAATTCATCAAAATTCTCCCTGCCAACATGCTTTTCCAACATTTTAAGAAAGAAATACCCTTTTTCATATGCGATATCGGTCATGCCTTCATCAGGATCACGTGAATCTAGTTGTAATTTCAACCGGGTGTCCGAATTTTTTCCTTCATCAGTCAACTCTTTCACAGTTTCTTTTAAATCCTGGTAACCAAGAATCGATAGCATGTCGGCATATGATTTCCCATATAATTCTTCCATTATTCTTCGTTCGAAGTAGACGGTAAAACCCTCGTTTAACCAGAAATCATTCCAGTTGGCGTTGGTCACCAGATTACCTGACCAGGAATGTGCCAATTCATGAGCAACCAATGCCGTAAGAGAACGGTCTCCCGCCAAAATAGTGGGAGTTACAAATGTCAACCTTGGGTTTTCCATGCCGCC
>JAEWLI010000005.1 GCA_023393375.1 Bacteroidota bacterium | reverse complement strand
GAATTTAGTGGAAATGGAGACAATATTACAATTGGGATTATTACTGGCCTTATAAAAATGGCGTTAAGAATTTTAAAGAATGAGGCGTTAAAAAAATACCACTGTTCGAAGGCCGCCGATAAAATTTGATTTGAAAGTGAATGATCATTGGCGATCAAGTTTGGGATTTTTAGCATCATTCTTTAAAATTTAGCCATTTTTATACAGCCTTGATTTCTTTGTCCCGCTTTTTGGCGGGAGCCCGCCCGGCGAGGGCAAAGCTCAAATAATGAACCAATGTAAGCTGTTTTTGCAATTTTATTTAAGTATAAGCAATCCTTTTTCACTTAATCAGGGGAGTTCCTTCTGTGTTATTCAGCTGGCACAAATTTCATAGAAACCGAATTTACACAATGGCGGGTATTTTTAAGTGTAAACCCTTCTCCCAAAAAAACATGTCCCAGATGCCCTTTGCAATTGGCACATACTATTTCTGTTCGACGACCATCACGATCAGGAACCCGTATTACAGCACCTTCAATCTCATCATCGAAACTAGGCCATCCACAATGGGAATCAAATTTATCTTGCGAATGATAAAGTGGGGCATTACATCTTTTGCAAAGGTAGGTTCCTCTTTCCTTATGATCGGTATATTCTCCCGTACCCGGCCTTTCAGTTCCTTTGTTCAGAATTACATATTCTTCAAATTCAGTCAATTCATTATAGGCATCTGTTTTGCCATCTTTCACTTTCAGATCTTCAATATAATTTTCTTTCTTGTCCATGGTATCTTCATTTTTTAAGTCTTGTGCACATGACGCTATCGTCATGCTCAACGATAAAATAATAATAATCCCTCTTTTCACTTATTTCTCCTTTGTCATACTATTGATAAACATTATGTCCTATTAACGTTTTTTTCGGTGGTTTGGATAAATAATTATTGACCGGATAGAAATTTTTCCATTGAAATGCAGCTAATCTATCTAAAATGGCTTTATTTAGTACCGGATAACTATTAATATTTTTGAAACTTTCACACATCAAATCATTGGCTTCACGGTTTGGAATTGACCCGTTCCTCATAGGGTTGATCTTTGCTATATTGTTGGCATATCTATGGCCCAAACCAGGCATACAAGAAGGTTTTTTCTCTTTACAAGAAGTCGCTAATCTCGGTGTTTCTGTCATTTTCTTTTTTTATGGGTTAAGGCTGAGTGCTGCAAAATTAATAGCCGGGTTAAGCAACTGGAAGCTGCATCTTACCATTCAAATGACCACTTTCGTTGCTTTCCCGTTATTTTTGCTTTTACTTTTTTTCACATTTGGTCAAGGAGAATATGAGGTGCTCTGGTTGGGGACATTCTATTTAGCAGCATTGCCATCCACAGTTTCCACTTCGGTGGTAATGGTATCCATTGCTGGAGGCAACATTCCTGCAGCTATTTTCAATGCCAGTATTTCCAGCCTGATCGGGGTATTTATTACGCCGGTATGGATGGGATTGTTTCTCACTACGCAAACAGGGGGTTACGACCTGGGTGGTATCATCATCAAATTAATTTTTCAGGTAGTAGTGCCGGTCATTTTGGGGGTTGTACTGAATGTGAAATGGGGAACATTTGCTGAAACCCACCGCCAAAAATTGAGACTTTTTGATCAATTTATCATTCTGCTGATCATTTATACTTCATTCAGTGATTCATTTGCACGCAGGATGTTTCAGGATTATCAGCTTTCGCATCTATTGTTATTAAGTATTGGCATGGTTGCATTGTTTTTCATTATGTTGGGGTTTGTTAACCTGGTGAGCAAATTATTAAAATTTAACAAAGAAGACCGTATTGCAGCCATATTTTGTGGATCAAAAAAATCTTTGGTGCATGGTACTGTCATGTCAAAAGTATTGTTTCCGGATGCCGCCGGGGTGGGCATAATCCTGCTTCCATTGATGTTGTATCATGCTTTACAGATTGTTTTTTCAAGCATTATTGCCAGAAGATTGGCTAAAAAGTCGGGATCAAACCAGCATCCACTATAACTTGACCAAATTATTTCAATAAAAATGTGTTTCTGGTGTTTTATTGTTTGCGACACCAAAACAAATAATTTAAGTTTGCCAATAATTCCCCAGACCTGATTTTTTTTAAACTTTATTGGGGCCTAATTATTTTATATAGAAAATTTACAAAAATCATGATCAGATCAGAAGAAGATAATAATTTAAGCCATTTACTTGAATCACTGATTGAAAACAGCAGGTTCAATAAGAAATTCTTAGAAGAGCGGAAAGTATTTTTATGGGGTGTGGTGGATGATGATTCGGCAAAAGATATCATGAATAAACTCCTCTTCCTGGAATCAGCTGCTCCCGGCAAGGAAATTACCTTTTATATCAATAGCCCGGGTGGTATTGTCACCAGCGGGATGATCATTTACGACACCATGAAAATGATCTCTTCGCCAGTATCAACAGTATGCATTGGTTTGGCTGCATCTATGGGTTCCATTTTGCTATCAGGTGGTGAAAAAGGCAAACGGTATATCTGGCCTCACGGCAAAGTAATGATACATCAACCAAGTGTAGGCATGATCCAAGGGCCAGCGAGTGATCTGGAAATCCGTGCCAAAGAAATCCTTAAAACCAAGGAATTGGGAGCCAAAATACTTGCTGACAATTGTGGACAGCCTTTGCAGAAGGTAAAAGACGATTTTGAAAGGGATTACTGGATGGATGCCAAAGAATCAATGGACTATGGCATTGTAGATAAAATCATTGATAAATTGTAAACGGTAGCTTCTTTACAAGCCTTATATTTTTGAGTGTCTTTATTATCTTTTGTACTAAAGATGATAAAGACATTTTTATTTTACTTATCAAATAACCTTTTACAGGAGGTTTCACCTCATGTCATGAGAAACTTCATTCTATATGAGGCCATTAGTGGTCCTTCTCTACACCGCCTTTTGGGCGGTTAGGTTCAGGAGACGTCGCTGGATGGATCATTTTCAAAAGTTATCGAACAAGCTAAACAAACCCACAAACGAATAAAGCAGGGACATTCAAATTTGCCAACCGTCATTTTGAATGCCGGATACAAAAGATCCAATTTTTAAAGAAAACATTGACTGGCATGAAGAATCTCCCCATCCGGAGACGGAATTCCAGCTTGGCAAATCTAACACCATCACAGCCCTCTACTTTTAATAAGTACCTATTATACCTTTATGGTTTTCAAACCTGGTTTTGGCTCCGAAAGAACTAAGCGTAATCTGATCGGTCACTTTGCAACGAGCATTTTAGAGAAAGGTATTTTAATGCCAAATACAAGCATTCAGATATAATTAATACACTTGAAAGCGTACTACCACCTATATGCAAGTATCACTTGCTATTGCCCGGATCTAAACATTGGACATAACAAGAATTCCCATTAATCGTATAAATTTGCCAAGGAAGACGATGCGATTAAATATGTATACATGAACGTACGACGTCCAATAACCTGAGAACTTGCACCAAACAACCACTTAGTACAACCTTAAAAACCCATTCAATGAACAAACAAACACGTGTAAAATCGGATAAATGGGAGAACCTTACGCCATATTTTAAACACCAGGAGGTTCCTGCAAAAACCACACTTTTACAGGAAGGACAAGTCTCAAAAGCGATGTTTTTTATCGAAAAAGGTTGTTTGCGGACCTGGATCAATAACAACGGAAAGGAAATAACCACTCAATTTTTCTTTGAAGGCAACAGCGTTTCTTCTATTGAGAGTTTCAGGACAAACCAACCCAGTTTATATAGTATTGAAAGCCTGGAACCCTGTATTTTACAAACCATTTCACAAAAAGATTTTCAGGAGGCTATTGAAAATTCCCCAGAATTGAAGAAAGCTTTTGAAGAACGTTTAT
>JAEWLI010000135.1 GCA_023393375.1 Bacteroidota bacterium | reverse complement strand
CGGAGGGCGGAGGGCGGAGGGCGGAGAGCGGAGGGCAGAGAGCAAGGAGCAAGTTCGTAGCTGATATCTCGTAGCTGGTAGAAAAAGAGGCAGAGGGCGGAGAGCTGAGGGCAGAGAGCATAGAGCGGAGAGCATGGGGCGGAGAGCTGAGAGAATTAAAAATTAGTAGTGTTTGAACAAGCAACAAGCAACAAGGATCAAGGGGAATAAGGAACCCTCCAACTCACCTCCTTCACAACTCCCCAACTCATCATTTTACTACGAGCTATTTCCCCAACTCCCCAACTCCCCAAATATCAACTCACCAACAAAGCTGCCTCACGAACAATTTCCCAGGCCTGCCTCACATGCTTATCGGCAGTTTCTGTCTGGCCTATTGCCAACCGGATAGCATATTTATTGTTTAATTTAGTATGTGTCAGGAATATTTGATCATGCTTGTTGATTTCCTTTAGAAGCTGCTCGTTTAAGCGATTGATTTCTTCTTGATTATTAAGATTTTTCGGAGTATAGCGGAAACAAACCGTACTAAGTGGTACAGGAGCCAGTAATTCAAAATCATCATGTTGTTCCACCTGATTTTTAAACCATTGTGCCAACTGCAGATAATGGCGGAATTTTTTCTGCAAACCTTCCACACCATATGACCGGATCACAAACCAGAGTTTCAGTGCTCTGAATCGTCTGCCCAATTGAATCCCCCAATCCCTGTAATTGTTCACCTCGTTGTCGGCAGCGGTTTTCAGATATTCTGGGGTAATAGTGAAAGTATTAATTAATGTTTGAGGATCTTTTACAAAATAAGCTGAGCAGTCAAAATTGGTAAACATCCATTTGTGTGGATTGAATACAAAAGAATCAGCCATTTCCATACCTTTGATCATCCAGCGCATTTCAGGTAATACCAACGCTGACCCTGCATACGCACCATCTACATGCAGCCATATTTGGTGTTGATTACAAATTTCCCCTATCTCTTCCAATGGATCGATGGCTGTGGAACTGGTAGTGCCAATGGCAGCTACTACACATAATGGTTGTTTCCCTGCTGCTATATCACTTTTGATCCTGGCTTCCAAATTAGCAGGTTTTATGGCAAAAGTTTCATCCACCTCAATCTTAACCAGGTTTTCTATTCCTATTCCAGCTATTTTTACAGCCTTGTCAACAGATGAGTGCGCATGTTCAGAACAATAGACTACATATTTTTCATTCCCACTAAAACCGTTTTGATTGATTTGGAAAGATGATTGTTTTTCCCGGGCAGTCAGTATGGCGCATAAAGTGGCTGTTGAAGCCGTATCCTGTATTACGCCAGTAAATGAATCAGGAAGTCCCATCATCTTTTTCAGCCAATTCATTACTACTTCTTCCAATTCAGCTGCAGCAGGCGAAGTAAGCCAAATCATGCATTGTGCCCCCATGGTAGATGTAAGCATCTCTGCAAGTACTGACGGTTTACTGTTAGTGGCAGGAAAATAACCGAAAAATCCGGGGTGTTGCCAGTGCGTCATTCCCGGTAAAATCTTCTCTTTAAAATCTTTAAAGATCTGATCCATTCCTTCTCCCACATTTGGAGCATTAGTGGGCAGTGATTTTTTTATATCGCCCGGATTTAGTTTTGGTGTAACCGGCAGTTTTTCGATGTTGTCGAAATAATCAGCCATCCAGTCCACCATTTCATGGGCGTAACTACGAAAATCTTCGGAATTCATCTTTTGGGGTATAAATTATTGAACTTTAAACTTTGAACCTTAAACCTTGAACTTTGAACTTTGAACTACAAATATTTCACGTGCACCAAATACTCTTTTACATAAGAAGTAACCCCATCTTCAAGGGAATGAAAGGGAGTGGTATAGCCTATAGCTCTTAATTTTTGCATTTCTGCTTCTGTAAAGTATTGATATTTGTCCCTGATATCAGCCGGAGTATCTACGAATTCAATATTTTCCTGAACACCCATGGCAGCAAAAGTAGCTCTTGTAAGGTCTAAAAACGACCGTGCTTTTCCTGTCCCCAAATTATAGATGCCGGAGTCCTTGCGGTGATGCATTAAGAAATAACAAACATCCGTGAGGTCTTTTACATAAATAAAATCCCGCATTTGCTCACCATCTTTATATTCCGGCTTGTGAGAACGGAAAAGTTTCATTTTGCCTGTGGCCTTAATTTGGTTAAAGGCATGCCAGATTACAGAAGCCATTCTGCCTTTGTGATATTCATTAGGCCCATACACGTTAAAAAACTTCAATCCTGCCCAAAAGAATGGTTTGTCTTTTTGAATAAGTGCCCATTTATCAAATTCATTTTTCGAATCGCCATAAGGATTTAATGGTTTTAACTGAGGGATTTGTTGTTCATCATCTTTATATCCCAATTCACCCATACCATAGGTTGCGGCCGATGAGGCATACACCAGAGGAATCTGATATGCTACACATTTCTGCCATACCTGTTGGCTGTACTCCAAATTAAGTTTTTTGAATATTTCCCAATCAAATTCTGTAGTATCAGTACGTGCGCCAATGTGGAAAATAAATTCTACTGTGCGGTAATTTTTATCTAGCCACGTAAAAAAATCTGCCCGGGGAACCTTTTGCATGATTTTTTTCCCTTCGAGGTTTTGCAGTTTTTCAGTTTTTGTGAAATCATCTACTGCAATGATTGCATTAAAATTGTGGTCATTTAATTTTCTGATCAGGCAACTTCCTATAAAGCCTGCGGCTCCTGTAACTACGATCATAGCGATATGATTTTTTGCAAAAATAGGGCATCTTTTAAACTTAACAGAATCATATTTTATTAATTCTTTAACATACTAAAATTAATTCCTGATCAGAAACCATTTGAATCTGAAAACCAACGACGTCAAGGAATAAAAAATTGAATGTTTGAGTTTGTCATCGTGTGAAAAACAGGTTTGAAAAACAATCATTTTATTAACAATACAGGAAAAACCTTATTTTTGCAACTCTGTAAAAAAGACACTTAAGAATGGCGGATTATAACCACAAAGCAATAGAACCCAAATGGCAGCAATTTTGGGAAGAACATAAAGTTTTTAAAACGAATGTCGATCATCAAAAGGAGAAATATTATGTGCTGGACATGTTTCCATATCCTTCCGGCGCGGGTTTACATGTGGGGCACCCTCTGGGTTATATTGGGTCAGATATAGTATCCCGATTTCGACGATTGAAGGGATATAATGTGCTCCACCCCATGGGATTCGATGCATTTGGATTGCCGGCCGAGCAATATGCCATTCAAACCGGTCAGCATCCTGCTATTACTACTGAACAAAACATCACCAGGTATAAAGAACAGTTAAAGAACATTGGCTTTTCTTTTGATTGGGATAAGGAAGTGCGCACCAGTGACCCAAACTATTACAAATGGACCCAATGGATTTTCATGCAGCTTTTTAATTCCTGGTATGATAATGACGATAATAAAGCAAAACCGATTTCCTCATTGATAAACATTTTGGAAGAAAAAGGCAATGCATCCATAAATGCAGCCTGTGATGAAGATACTCCAGAAATCACAGCCAGTGAATGGCAGGGTTTTGATAAAGAAACGAAGGAAAAAATATTACTGAACTATCGTTTAACTTATCCCGCTGAAGCGGTGGTAAACTGGTGTCCTGCACTGGGAACCGTATTGGCAAATGATGAAGTGAAGGATGGGTTTTCAGAAAGAGGGGGGCATCCTGTAGAAAGAAAGAAGATGAGGCAATGGATGATGCGCATTACTGCCTATGCCGATCGGTTACTGGAAAATCTGGATAAACTGGAATGGTCATCTTCCATGAAAGAAATGCAGGCCAATTGGATAGGGAAATCTTATGGATCCGAGCTGGATTTTAAAGTAATTGGCAAAGAGATCACACTCACAGCTTTTACTACCCGTCCTGATACGATCTTTGGAGTTACTTATGTGGTAATAGCTCCCGAACATGAACTGGTGCCGGAATTGACTACCTCAGCACAAAAAACAGAAGTAGAGGCTTACATCACCGCTGCTAAAAACCGTTCGGAAAGGGATAGAATGGCTGATGTCAAAACTGTTTCCGGTGTTTTTACCGGGACTTATGTCCTCAATCCGTTTACCCAGGAACAAGTACCCTTGTGGGTAGCAGATTATGTATTGGCCGGTTATGGAACCGGGGTAGTAATGGCAGTACCATCGTCTGATGACAGGGATTACCGGTTTGCTACGCATTACAATCTGCCGATAGTGCTGGTCATTGAAGGAACAGAATCTTTAGCCAACCCGACTGAGAAAAAGCATGGCAGAATGATTAATTCCGGTTTTATCAATGGCATGGAATCAACTGATGCTATACAAGCGGTAATTAAGGAGACTGAAAAGAGAAAAATCGGTAAAGCGAAAGTAAATTTTAAAATGAGGGATGCTGTATTCAGCAGACAACGGTATTGGGGCGAACCGGTTCCTGTTTATTATGTAAATGATATCCCTTATTTATTGCCAGAAGAGGAGCTTCCTTTGATACTTCCACCCATTGATGAATATAAACCAACAGAAGCAGGGGATCCTCCTTTGGGAAGGGCTGAACAGTGGAAATACCAAGGGAAATATCAATATGAACTTACTACCATGCCAGGTTGGGCGGGTTCGAGCTGGTATTTTCTCCGGTATATGGATGCAAAAAATGGAAGTGAATTTGTAAGTCCTGAATCGGTAAAATATTGGAACCAGGTTGATCTTTATATTGGAGGAACTGAACATGCTACCGGACATTTGCTGTATTCAAGGTTCTGGAATTTGTTTTTATACGATCGTGGGTATATCTACCATGATGAACCCTTCAAAAAACTGGTAAACCAGGGGATGATCCAGGGAAGATCAAATTTGATTTATAAGTTAAAGGACGAAAATACCTTTGTTTCCTTGGGACTCAAAGATAAATATGAAGTAATCGAACTTCATGTAGATGTAAATATTGTTCATAATGACATATTGGATATCGATGCTTTTCGGAAATGGATGCCCGATTATGTTGGCGCAGAATTTATTCTTGAAGATGGTAAATACCACTGTGGTCATGTAGTGGAAAAAATGTCGAAACGGTGGTACAATGTAGTTAACCCCGATGATGTAATTGCTGAATATGGTGCTGATACATTAAGGATGTACGAAATGTTTTTGGGGCCCATTGAGGATTCGAAACCATGGAATACACAAGGAATAGACGGCGTTTCCAAATTTTTACGAAAATTCTGGAATTTGTTTCATCAGGGCGGAGCGTTTCATTTAAGCGATGAATTACCCTCAAAAGAAGAACTAAAGGTATTGCACAAGACCATCAAAAAAATTCAGGAGGACATTGAAAATCTATCATTCAATACTTCTGTTAGTGAATTTATGATCTGTGTTAATCAATTGACTGCATTAAAATGCAACAAAAGAGCGATTTTGGAAAAATTAACGGTTGTATTGTCACCTTTTGCTCCGCATATTACAGAAGAGTTATGGCATTTGTCAGGCCATAAAGAAAGCATTGTGAATGCAACTTTTCCTGAATTTAAAGAGGAATACATTCGTGAAGACGCCTTTGAATATCCTATCATGGTGAATGGAAAGTTGAGGGCTAAAATAACTTTTGCGGTTTCAGCATCAGAAGAGGAGATAAAAAATGGTGTTTTAGCGAACGATCAAGTACAAAGATGGACAGAAGGGAAACCACCCAAAAAGATCATTGTAGTGCCTAAAAAGATTGTGAATGTAGTTGTTTGATCTGCAAAATAAGATATTTTTGCACATTATAGCCGAAGTGGTGAAACTGGTAGACACGCACGTTTCAGGGGCGTGTGGCCGCAAGGCCATGCGGGTTCGAGTCCCGCCTTCGGCACAAAAGGCTTTCTGATCGATATTGAAGGCCTTTTTTTGTTTACTAGTATCATATATAGTAACATTTTTTAATATACTACTTATAGTTTCAATCAGGGGGATCCATTAGTTTATCATTAATAAAATGGAAAGCCAAACTGTCAAGAGGTTTCGAATATCGCAACCCCTCTTCGTGAAATCCCAAAAACATTGAAAAGTCGTCCCAGAAAGATTTTTCTTCTGCATTTTTGGATGTTTCATTCTCTCATTCCTTGGAAAATCGAATCACCCGTAATTGATTTCGTTCCAACTAGTGCCATAAAATTAATAGATAGTAAGCACTAAATCAATTAATGGCAAATACCATAACTGTTTACTAATGGCTGATTTGGATACTTTGCCCCCGTCCTAATACCCCTCCATGTCTACAGTCTTTAAAAAAGATTATAAAATACCTAAATCTTCGTTATCATGTTGATTGCATACCTATGTTTTCTAAAAAACCAATACATTACCGAAAATAAGCACTTTTTTGACAATTTCAGTGATCATAGGTGTAACTTAGCGTCAACGTCCTTATTATTAACATACCCAATAAACTTAGACAATGTGTATACTTGCAAAAAAAATTTATGAGAGTATTTAGGATAGAAAGGGAAAAATATCTTGGTTCAACTCTAAGGGGGATCGGAGCCGCATTAACGGATGGATTCCGTTGGAACAGTCTAAATACATATTTAGTTTATACCTCAGAATCCAGGGCTCTTGCTACTTTGGAAGTCTCGGTTCATTTAGACCTTAGCGAGGATTTACCGTCTGACCGACATTATATAGAAATAGATATTCCAAATGATGTTAAAATGTTAGAAGTAACGATTAATGACTTACCTACAAATTGGGATGCAACCCCCCCCATCCTGGAAACACAATACATAGGTGATGATTTTGTATTACAAAATGATGCTGCCGTACTCAAGGTGCCTAGTTGCATTGTCCCCCATGAATCTAACTATTTAATCAATCCCAACCATCCTGATGCAAGTAAGATAAAAGTAATTTCTACAACTCCAATGAAATTCGATAGTAGATTTAAACAAGTATAAGGGGCATGTCCCTCGGGTATCATTAGGCTAAATTTCCAAATTCAAGCCTATTAAGGCTATTCCTGACTTCTTGTATACCAGTTAACGAATCAAACAAACTTTCTGGAGCAACACCGCCTAATGAAAGGTTAGGCTTTTTTAACCAACGTTGAAATTTTTCGGTTTCATTATTAAAGACAATCAGCCCTAAATCCATTAATTCGTTTAATTCAATCACTAGTTCACTATCCCTTCCGCTAAGCAGATCTTTATCTCTTTTTTTCTTATTATAAGTAGTTTGCGGTAGACCAATAAAACTTAAAACCTTTTTAATAGGTAAATCAGCTCTTTTACTTAAAACTTCAATAGACTCGTATGGAAGTCCTTCCCTGATTAAATTTACCTTTTCCATACTACTAGTATAACTATAATCACTACCGGCAACAACCATACGATAAACAGGTGCCGTTTTTCTAACAATCCCAGCTCGTTTAATACTATTTTTGGTATTAAACCTAATTTTTTTTATGGCCATAGCAACAATTTTACTTTAAAGATATAGCAAATATGCTTCATAAACAAGTGCGGTTAATTAAAAGTTTCGATTTGCCTCATTTGCCCTGGGGGTGAGCATTGATATGGCTACCGTTGAACATTTCAAAAGACACAACGATCAAAAGTTCACTTTGCCTGGAACGTGCCCTGAACACCACTACAAAATGGAACCCGAAACACTATCTAGCCGATAAGTTTAACGAGTTTGCCTCCAAACTCCGCTCCAATGAGTTAATGAAAACTCTAATATATTCTTGCTCCAGCCGGAATGAATTCTCATGGAACCTAAAAATAGTTGTACCTGTTACAGAACCTAAAACTGCCCCAAATACATGGCAGGTATTACTTGAACCCACTAATAAAAACGGTCTTTCTAAATCCAGTTTGGCAGATTGTTTACAGATAAAATCTGTTTCACGCGATCGGTTTATAAAAAAATTGGGAAAGCTATCTGAAGATGAAATGAACAAGATTAAAATTGCATTGGCAATCGTATTAGATTTATTATAAAAAAATATTTTCCATAGCGAATTCTACGTTCTCGGCACTCTTCTTCTTCTTTAGTCTTGTTCGATTTCCTTTCCACCATGTGCTCCCACCAAATCATAAACCTTCAAAATACTTTCTTTGTCTTCAGCCAGCACTATTAGGATATCATGCGATTGTAATTGCGTTGATCCGGAGGGAACAATATATCGGCCATCTCTTTGAATCATGGCGATAATGGCGGTTCGGGGAAAATTCAACTCCACGATTTTTTTTCCTACAATATTATCCCGGCCATCAATTACTATTTCAGCCATTTCAGAACGAATATTTTCCTTTAGCAGCCTGTCCACAGGAGTAATTGGTTTTACCTTTTCAGGAAGGGATACGTGCAACCATTTTGCAACTATTGGAAGGGTTGTTCCCTGGATCAATACAGAAGTTACTGAAATAAAGAAAACAATATTAAAAATGACTTCAGCTTTATCTATTCCTGCCAACAATGGATAAGTGGCCAATACAATAGGTACAGCACCACGCAATCCTACCCATGAAATGTATGACCTTCTCCGGAACTTCATTTTGAATGGCAACAAAGATAATAATACACTCAGAGGCCTGGCTACTAATATTAAAAACCCAGAAATTAGAAGTCCAACACCTACCAGAGGTACTACTTCACTTGGGTTTACCAATAACCCCAAAGTCAAAAACACTAAGATTTGCATCAACCATGCATGGCCGTCAAAAGCTTTTAATATGGAAGCTTTATGAATAAAATCCTGGTTCCCTAAATAAACAGCGGAAAGATATACAGCCAGGAATCCATTTCCTCCTACAGCATTTGTTGCAGAGAATACAAAAAACATGATGGCCATCATCAGTACAAAATATAACCCCTCGAAATCCAACTTGATCCTGTTTAAAATAAATTTACTTATTCTGCCAAAAACGTAACCCAGAATGGCACCTAAAATAATCTGGTAGAAAAACATTGGCACAATTGTCCAGATTTCCCTCCCCGGATTAATAACTAGCCCCAAAAATACGACTGTCAAGAAATAAGCCATTGGGTCATTACTTCCACTTTCCAGTTCGAGAGTAGGGCGGAGTTTACTCTTTAATGCCAAACTTTTGGCGCGGAGAATGGAGAACACAGCAGCAGCATCTGTTGAAGAAATGATTCCCCCAAGCAATAATCCCTCATATATGGTAAAATCTGTGATCAGCCAAACAAATATGCCTACCGAAATAGCCGTAAATAATACACCCAACGTGGAAAGTGATACTCCCTGCCATACTATCGGCTTTATGGTTTGCCAGTCTGTCTCAAGACCACCTGAAAAAAGAATAAAGTTCAATGCGACGATTCCAATAAATTGAGCTATCTTGGGATCATTAAATTGAATGCCTCCTATTCCTTCAGAACCTGCCAACATACCCACCAAAAGGAAAAAAATAAGTGTGGGAACTCCAAACCGGTATGATGTTTTACCTGCAAGAATACTTATTAATAACAATGCCGAACCTACAAAAAGAATGTTCTCTATGGTGATGTTCATGAGTCAGTCGCTAAAAAAATGCAGTTGTAAAAATAAAAAAATTAAATCAATTAAATCAATTAATTTTTGTGAAGGTAGCTGTATTGAATCATCTGGCTATTGCATTGCCTTCTGGA
>JAEWLI010000200.1 GCA_023393375.1 Bacteroidota bacterium | reverse complement strand
CACTAATAGTTTATTGGTTTTTACTGAACACAAAGATAAGAACTAATTTAAATCCTTTATCAATTAAGGAGGAATTACCCCCCCTGGTTTATTTTTTACCAGGATAGCGTAATAACCGTGCCACTCTTGCCAATGTTTTATGAGATCCGGATTAGCTGATATTTTCTCTTTTAAACACAATGATCCGGTCACCATTGAAACGTCTAAAAATCAGAGGAAAGCTAATCTCAAGAACACCACCAGCCATTAGGCAAAGCACCTATTACACATTTGTATTTTACTCATTTGAGGTGTCTTGGTTTTTGTTTTTGGGCTGCTTGTTCTATAATTTCTGATATTCGTTTTTGTCTTGTTTCTGTCTGTTTAGCAAGAACAAGCCAATACAAAATAGCTTTCTTGGCCGATTTGCTTAAACTTAAAAAGAAGTCTTTAGAATTTGGTTTTTTCCTGAATGCTGTTTCCAGGTCTTCTGGAATAATCAATGCTTCCGCATCGTCTAAAATTGACCAGGAACCATTTTTTTTAGCGGTTTCTATACTTGCTAAACCCGCAATGGTCATTTGGCCATCTTCGATAAGACGCTGAACTTTTTCCTTATTAATTTTTGACCATGTGCTATTGGGTCTCCGTTTGCTATAGAATTGATGAGACGTTTCGCCATCAATTTTTATTCTTTTGCTGTCAATCCATCCAAAGCAAAGGGCAACATCGACAGCTTCGCTCCATGAAATAGATTTTTTATGTGAAGATTTTTTATAAAATACAAGCCATACAGCCTCTTTGGTGTTATGGTTTTTTTCTAACCAATTTCTCCAGGCCGTACGGTTTGTTGGATAAAATATTTCTATTTCTTTTTTAGCCATTTTACTTCACAACAGTTGCTTCAAGTTCAATAGTTAAGGTAGCAAATAAACCTTTTACTTCAAGCAAAGTAGTAGCTTGTTGAATGCCATGCTTCATGATAAATGGAACATATACATCCATACAATTTGTGAAAAACTCATTCGTGTTTAATGTATAAACATTTAACCTGACAATGTTTTTGCACTCATAACCTGCTTCACTAATCAAGTGTTCTAAATTGGCAATTGTCTGGATGAGTTGACTTCTCATGTCTGCATTGCTTGGCACGCCATTGGCATCAATTGCTACCTGTCCTGAGCAATAAAGAGTGGCTGTAGGTTGTTTTACTTCTACTGCTTGAGCTGAATTTGTGTTTTTGCCCCAAGCCCAAGGGTCAATCGTTCTTTTTTCCATATTATTAAATTTATTAATGAGTTACAAAAATGGAATCGGGTAATGACAGCCCTATGTCAACAGCCAAAAATAAATTTAATGATACCGGACAAAATACGCTTGCAAAGATAAAATTTCCATTTTGTGTGTTCCGAATTATTTCTGGTGATAAAATTGCCTTTCTCTAAATCCTCGTTGCTAAGAGATTTATAAGAAAAGATGCCGAAACTCCACGAAATACTCAGTTTATTTAAAGTTCTTCGCAATCAAAACCATTGTCTTGAAAAAGTCTGATAATGGTTTTGGAATCCTTCTCTTTACCATCAATTCGTAAAATTTTGTCGCAATCTTCAAGGTCAAAATTCCATTCATTATATGGTAGCTTGTCTAAATGTGGCTTTAGCAATTCAATGTCCTTTCTTGTAAATACGGATGTTTTAAATACATAAATCATAACGATAATAACTATTTCAATTAAATTCCATTTCACAATACACGCAAATCCGGTTATCACTCATGTTTGTTTAATTATCCGTAATCAAGTCGATTACTTTTTCAGGATTTACATTATTATTTATCCAGATATCCTCCAGTGTCACAGCTCCTTCAATGGATATTCCGTTTGCTTCCAAGCTTTTAACAGCTTCAACAGAATCAACCAGTAATGCTTTGAATACATCGTCAACCGGAGCTTTTACTATTCTTCCTAAAACTATTGTATCAACTTTCGGATTATAATGTTGCTGAACGATAAATAATATGGATATCACTGCTACGGCTAATGCAGCTGGAATAAAAACACCCTTTTTGAAATGAATTTTTAAGGGTTTCCAATTGAGAATAATGTGAAAAATGGCACAAATAACAAAGAATACCCCCAGAAACTCGTGTACGATTTCCGTATAGCCATCAAATAAATGAAAAAACATGAGCACACCCGTAATTCCCACGACAAGGAAAACCAAGGAGATGAAAGGGGTAACATAATTTCTGTTCAGTTTCATGAGTTTATTTTGTTAAATTTTGAAAATCTATTTTCAAGATTGATAAGCCATTTTATTCTCTTTTCCTGACTGACCCGTTTCACAGAAGTAAAGCTTATCCAATCCACATTTTTATATCCCATTGTTTTAAAGACGCTTCTTAACATCACTTTCCTGATCAGATTTCCAATGAGGAGGGTATACATTATTCGTGGTTTATTCATTGTGGTGACAATGGTTATGCTCTTGAGGTTTTTTAAAAGCGGCACCAATCCAAAACCTCTCGGATGATGGTCATAAACCACACCCGGAAACAATACCCTGTCAACAAAACCTTTGGTCGTGGCCGGCATGATATCCCACCAAATAGGAAAAATGAAAATTAAGTGGTCAGCTTTTTTTAGTCTTTCGTTATAGTCTATTACCTGTGGATCAACAGGTTGATGTGCCATAAAAGCCTTAAGGTCCTCCTGCGACATAGCTGGATTAAATCCGTCATGGTCAAGGTGCATCAGGTCAACTTCGTGATTGGCTTTTTGGAGCCCATTTGTTATGGCATTTAAAATGGCATAACAGTAACTTTCTTCGTAAGGATGATTGAATACAATTACTGTTCTCATTCTTTTACTGTTTATTACAGTGCAAAGTTGAGAAGGAATTCAGGTCCCAGACGATAACAATTGTTAAGAAAGGAAATCAAAAAGCGATTGTTGTATTATCGCCTGTTTCGGATTCGGCTCAATGAAACGGATGTAATGCCTAAATAGGATGCGATGTAGTGTTGCGGAACGCGCTGAACAATATGAGGATGCTGTACAAGTAACTCTTCATAGCGTTGTTGAGGGTTGTTTTTAAGGTAAGAATAGAAAAGTTGTTGTGCCTGAAAAAGTCTTTTGAATAAACGTTCTTCAAAAGCTTTCTTCAATTCTGGGGAATTTTCAATAGCCTCCTGAAAATCTTTTTGTGAAATGGTTTGTAAAATACAGGGTTCCAGGCTTTCAATACTATATAAACTGGGTTGGTT
>JAEWLI010000001.1 GCA_023393375.1 Bacteroidota bacterium | reverse complement strand
TTTTATAAGAGTACAGATAGATACCCATAAAAAACCCCTTGCCGAACAGAAGTAAAACCGGGTATTCCTCACCTTTTTCTGCTTTTAATATCCTGGCCAGGTTGATAATCATAGTTTGGCTTTGGGTTTAGGATTTAAATACTTTTAATACACCGCTATTTTCCAGTATCCCTGATACCATAGCTGTATTGTCAAGACTGGTAGAATCAATAGCAATATGATCAACCATAAAATTACCGATTTTCTGAGGAACGAAATTGGCTTCATCAGAGATCAACAACTTTACATAAACCGGTTTTATACGACCAAGTCCTGGTGATTTCATTAGTTCCATCAATTTCATCATCAGCCACTTATCACTGCTGTTTTCAAAAAAAACCAAAGCAATATCAAAATTTTTTAGATGTTCTTTTTGTATTTCTCTCGCTTGAATATAATCTTTATCAAAAGCTGGAGTATTTACATGATAACCTAGTGTATTGAGACATCCAGCCAGTTTTTCTCCGGATTCTTTGTCTATAAAATCATAAACAAGATAAAGGTTTGGTTTGGTCGAGCCTGGTTGTTCATGATGGGCCGGTTCGGTCTTTTTTGTCAGCTCTTTCCGTTTAAGAATCGTTTTTACTGTTGCTTTTAACTCTTCGAGGGTACTTTGAATTATATCAGAATTTTCTTTATTCTCACTGTCACGTTTTACAAACTCAAAAAAAGAATTTTGCTCTTCATCAAAAAATTCCACCTCCGGACTTGTCCAAATAAGTTTTCTAAAAGCAGGGTTTTGATGAGCAGAGGCTATCTGAAACTGAAGATTGGAAAGGGTAAATGACTGGTACAAGTTTTCTTCTGAATATGCCCCTATTAAATGAATACTTAAATTGCATGTTTCGATATCTTTTGCAATCATTTGTTTAGCTAAAACCATATCATCCGGATAAGTTTTATCAGGTAAAACCTTATAGCCGTCTCGGACCAACTCTCTTTTAATAATCTGCCGATATGTAACAAGGTCATGACTGCAATTGGCCAAATAAACGCTCTGTTGATCAGCTTTATTAGCTCCATGCTTGACTTCATAAAAGAATTCAAAAACCTGGTAAACTAATCCTGAGATTTGTATCCAGTAATTTGATGTAAATTTATCTTGAGTTTCTCCATCCAAATAATTATTATCAGTGTAAGTTTCTTTGTAAAAAAACTCATATGGCTCCAAATTCCTGATAGATTCGGGTTGCAATTGATACATGACAGGGCTTTTACAAATCTTGATTACCTTGCAACGTTCCGATAGTTTCTCATTGCCTGCCACTAAATTATCAAACTTTACCAGTTGTGAAATAAGTGCGCTTGAATCCTGGCTTTCTTGGGATAATACTGTTAAAAGCAGGTAAACATCGTTTTCATTTACAGTTTCGGGGTTCCAATCATCGATTTTGCGGATTTGAAGAGATTGGCCGTTTAATTCCTCAGCAGCTTTACTAATATATGCACATAGCTGATCCACCCATTTTATCCCTGAATAAGACGGCCCCGAGTTGTCAATTTCATCGTAAGCAATAAAAATATTCAAATTATTATCCATTCCCTGAACAGAGAGATGAGCTCTTTACTATAAATCTATTCCATTTCGGCAAATTATCATATTTTCTGCTTATTATTTAATTTGTGGGGTTGTAAGATTCATTGTTAAAGAGATTCAAAATTAGCTCAAATCTTGCAGATCCAATAAAATAATTTATAGTGAAATTCAGTTTACAGATAATAAAACAATCGAATTAAAAAATGAAAAAACATATTTTCTTTGTGTCCGCAATAATGATGGTGGCATCCATTGTGCATGCCCAAAACAAAAAACTTCCTGATTTAAATCAAAAGGTGGTAAAATACCTCGATACAGTGATCGGTAAGACTGTTGATCGTGGTGAATGTTGGGATTTAGCTAATCATGCTTTAAATGCTAGTGGGGCTTATTTTGATAGGAGCTCGCAGAAGTCAATATACATTTATGGCAAAGAAATCAATCCTGATAAAGAAGAAGTATTGCCTGGTGATCTTATTCAATTTAAGAATGTGAAGCTAAAATATGAAAAGGATGATGTCATATACACTGAATCGATGGCTCATCATACTGCTATTGTCTATAAGGTTTATCAAAGTGGACACTACCAGCTTGCTCATCAGAATACTGGTTTCTCAGGAAGAAAAGTTGGGCTCAGTGATATGAAATTAGCAGATGTAACCACTGGTAAAATGAATTTCTACAGACCTTATAAAAAGTAATCTTTATTTCTGATTGATTTGCCTTGAATCAATAATTCAGGACAAATCAATCAGTTATTTACTACCAACTATTGAATAATTGGTTGAAAAAGATCAGATACTTAACAGATATTCCTAAACCCCCAGGATTTAAAGCATTTACCAGATTTAATCTTCCTTTAGAATCATTTCCTGAAATCAATTGAGGACGGATTCCTTTAAAAGGAAAGCTATAACCTGCCGAGACAGATATCACTGAATATTCCATCCAATAGCTCATTCCACCAGTAAAATGAATGGCGTGGTCTCCACTGATTTTAAATTTACTTACATCTTCAGGATTTAATTGGTTACCGTAATCATCAACACTACCCCCTAATTCGAAAGTATTTCCTGTATTTAAAGCGTAACTGATTCCAAAAAATGGTCTAAACTTTGGCCCGATAAGATCACTTAAGTAATAATTGGCCCCAACAGCTATTTTCATTCCGCTGAAATCGAACCCAAGTCCTGCATGTGCTTCTATGTCTCTTCCAATAAACCTGCTGTAAGCAACACCGATTGCACCATATGGACCATCAAAGGCAACAGAAAGTGAAAATGCTGAGGCATTGATATATTTTTCATCTCTTATCAATTTAAAATTCTCAACTACCGAAAGATCATTATTAATGGATTTTTCATGTGCAGACAACCATATGGTAACAGTTTTTGCATAATTTTTATAATGAGACATCATAAAAATAGCCTCCACCGCATTTGAAGTCATGGGTTTACGACCTCCATAAATATTGGTCAAAGACCTGTTAAACAAGTCATAATGAATAATATGAT
Organism: Bacteroidota bacterium; assembly: GCA_023393375.1. Classification (GTDB taxonomy): domain Bacteria; phylum Bacteroidota; class Bacteroidia; order Cytophagales; family Cyclobacteriaceae; genus JAEWLI01. The sequence goes on along the minus strand of JAEWLI010000001.1, from coordinate 375 downwards.
CAGCCTTAATGTCGTAACTTATATAGTCAGGTGGATTTTTATGATAGATCTGGTATTCATTGATGGTTAGAATATAATCAGCCTGATGTTTATCCATTAGCTGAAAAAGGGATTCTCCATAACCCTCGGCGGGTGCAATACCTGTAAAGGGCTCATCCAAGTCATTTTCCAATTCAATAAAAACACTATTGGCATGCACGGTGGCAGTTTCAGTAGAATCTGCAATCACAAACTGAAACTCTTTATCTTTAAAGTCGCGTAAAGCAGCCATTAATCTATTGTTGTATAATTTTACTACGTCATAAACGCCTACGCCGTTATAATGAGCCAACTCGTCGATGAAAAAAATATTAGATGAAAACTGAAGTGTATCCA
>JAEWLI010000163.1 GCA_023393375.1 Bacteroidota bacterium | reverse complement strand
CAAAGACACAGCATATTTTTGCAGAAGATTTAAAATGATGTTTGGAATTCCTGCTGGTAAAATGCGTCGCAGAGAATCATTAATCAACATCTAAAGCATTATATTTTTGGAAATATTCAGAAACCCCGGTCATTAGATCGGGGTTTTTTTCTATACCATTGCCAATCACTACCATGTCAGCACCAGCACTTATGGCATTATCAATTTTTGAAAGACTGTTTAATCCCCCTCCAACGATCAAGGGTATGTTGATATTTTTCGCTACAGAACTTACCATCTCTTTAGAAACAGGATTCATCGCACCACTCCCAGCATCCAAATAAATCATCCCCAAACCCAACATCTCACCTGCCATAGCTGTACATTGGGCAATTTCAGGCTTGTCAGCTGGAATAGGCTGTGTAGTACTCATATAAGAAACAGTTGTTGGTTTTCCGCCATCGATGAGCATATACCCAGTAGGTATCACCTCAATACCTGATTTTTTGATAACAGGGGCAGCAATCACATGTTGTCCGATCAGTAAGTCGGGATTTCTTCCAGATATCAAAGACAAAAACATAATCGCATCAGCTTCAGGAGAGACATGTAGATAGTTTCCCGGAAAAATAATAACCGGCACATCACAACTATTTTTGATACAGTTAATGACTTCTTCAAAAATATAATTGGAAATAAGGCTTCCTCCCACAAAAAAATAATCGATATGTCCATTTGCAGCTTCTACTAACAAACGTCCAATCGAATGTATATCAAATTTATCCGGATCGATTAATATAGCAACCGCCTTTTGTCCGTTTTTTTTCTTATCCTGAAGGCTTTTAACTATTTTCTTCATCAATTAATTTATGTTCCTTAAGCCATTGGGTAATTTGTTTGCGAAATATGGCTAACAAGACTACTCCTAATTGTTGTTTGACCAGGCCGAAGAGCAAAGAATTATCTTTTTGTTTTTTCTTACCTGAACTGCTTTTGCTTTTGCTACTGAATAAACCTGAAATAAACCAATAAACAACAATTGCGGCCCCACCTGCTAAGGCTACCTTTTTTGCTATATCCAAAATCTCTATGTCAGTATCACCTTTTAAGGTGTGTTTGATACTAGTACCAATTTCTTTTACTTCCTCAGCTTTTTTCCTGATTTGGTTGCTCATAATAGTTACACTTTAAGGTTATAATAAATAAAATTACTTAATAAGCCATTATCAAAAAAACAAATCAGAAGAAAGTTGTTCCCAGGGAATTAAAATTAATTATTTCTGGAAAAATAAATCAATAAAAACGGGATCAAAAAAAATGCAATAAAGATATAAATAAAACCAACTAACCTATTTTTATAGGTGAGCCTGCCCATCATTTTTGCTATTTTAACAGGAATCTGCCGTATTGTTGGAAACGGGAAAATAATGATGACCCCCAGGATATTGAACAAAAAATGTGCAATGGCAATACTGACTGCGGCATCTGATTTATTTATTGCTGCTAGAAATGCCGTAATGGTAGTTCCCACATTAGCCCCCATAATAAACGGAAAAGCTTTTTTTACAGATAATTTATTTGTAGCTACTACAGGTACCACTAAAGAGGTGGTTATGGAACTGGATTGCACAGCCGCTGTCAAAATAGTCCCCCATGTTAGTGCCGTCAATGGATTATCCAACTGTTTGCGAAACTTGTCTTCGAATTCACCTCTCAACAGTCTGAATAAGAGCTTAGATAATAATTTGATAGATCCGAACAAAATAAGGAATGCGATTACTATTGAAATAAACGGGTGGTTAATGGCATTCAAAACCAGCTCTGCCAGCTGGTGGGTATATAACATATCAAAAGCAAAACCATCGATACCGGCAGGTTTTACAGGGTTAATAAGATTTGTAAGCCATTGAGTTAATCCTGAAAGGAACCCGTAATAATATTCAAGTGGGAAGAAAATGAAAGTAATAAGAATATTAAAAATATCGTGGATCACTCCAGCCGATACTGCTTTTCGAAAGGCTTTCTTTTGGGTGATAAACGAAAGTGATACAATAGCACTAGTAATTGTAGTACCAATATTTGCTCCCATCATCATTGGGATTGCTTGTTGTAAACTAATAGAACCAGACGCTACAAGTGCTACAATCAATGACGTAGTAGTAGAACTACTTTGAACAATGGCTGTTACCAATAGCCCGACAAATAAGCTAATAAAAGGATTGGTAGTTATTAATAAGATCGACTCAGCTTTTTCTTGATTGGCTTCAGAAAAAGATACACTTAACAACGCTATGGAAAAAAGAAAAAAATACAATCCAATGAGAATGAGCAGGATATTTATAATACTCCCTCTATCTTTATAGATCACCCTCATCATAATAGCAGACTGAATTGCATTTTATATTCTTGTTAAATGATTTCACGTTCAAATTTACTTGTATTTATTAAAAGGAAGGACTATTTTTAACCAAATAACATTAACTTAAAATTGGTAACATTAGCTTAACAATAACTTAACATTGGATAAGTTGAATATTTTTACCTTTGCAAGAATCAAACCAACAGCAAAGCATTTTCTCATTCGTTCAAATCTTTTATGGCAAAAAAGAAAACTTCTAAAAAAGTTACTGAGAGAATAAGGCAGGACAAGTTATCGAAAGTTGCCTATCAATTATTTGATGTAACTAAAAAAGAAAGTGCATTTGTGACTATGATTGCATTTCTGTTCTTCATTGCAGGGACAGTCTCCGAGCATACACATATTGCGATGTGGTTCGGTTTTGCAATGGCAGGATATTCAGCTATTGCTAATGATAGTATTCAAACAATTGGCACTTTTATCTCCTCTAATAGCCATCGTAAATGGTATTTCCTTTGGTTGTTTATGGGTTTGATTTTTTTGGCAACAGTTACCTACAGCTGGATTACTTATGATGGTGATGTATCCTATCAAAGGCTGGCATCCAAAGGTTTTAGTGAAGCACCTACATCATTCTCATTTTTACAATTGTCAGCACCCATAATATTATTGATCCTCACCAGAATGAGGATGCCGGTTTCTACCTCAATATTGCTTCTTAGTGCCTTTTCTACTGAAAGCGAAGCTATTTCAAGTGTCTTGAAAAAAAGCCTTTCGGGATACGTGTTGGCATTCGTACTTTCAATAATCGTTTGGTTTTTGATATCGAGGTTTGTTAAAAAATATATGAATAGTAAACCTGCACCCTATTGGATATATATTCAGTGGGTCACCAGTGGTTTATTATGGGCAGCATGGATCATGCAGGATGCGGCAAATATTGCCATATTCTTACCGAGAAGCTTGAGTTTGATTCAGTTTATCGCTTTCGCTGGTGTTATTTTCTTTGGCCTGGGATTTTTGTTTTATTTAAAAGGAGATAAAATACAGCAAATTGTAAACGAAAAATCAGGCGTGACAGATGTGCGAGCAGCCACAATGGTAGATTTTGTATATGCATTGATCCTGATTTATTTTAAACAGATCAGTAATATCCCGATGAGTACGACCTGGGTATTTATAGGCTTACTTGCTGGTCGTGAGCTTGCTATTAGCTTTTCAAAAAAGAGGAAGAAAAAAAGAGACCGATCTTTAAAACGTACTTTTATGATGATCGGGAAAGATGCATTATTTGCAGCCATCGGGCTGTTAGTATCGCTGCTGTTGGCCTTTGCTATTAATTCGGATTTACGGGATTCAATACTCAACAGATAGTTTAAGGTCAAACGGCATTAAATAAAATAAGTGTATTTATTATGGTTTGTCACCAAGTTCCTGGAGGGCTATCCATGCCATCAAACCAGCACCAATTTTTAAAGCATTTTCATCAATGTTAAATGTAGGCGTATGTACAGATGAAGTGATACCTTGTTGGTCGTTTCTCACTCCTAACCTATAAAAACAGGAATCGACTTCTTTGGTATAAAAGGCAAAATCTTCGGCAGCCATCCAGATATCCAGATCAAGCACATTCTCCTCTCCCAAATAATCGATGGCGTATGCTTTCACCCTTCTGGTCAGTTCGGGCTCATTTTCCAGAAAAGGATATCCAACTAAAATTTTGATTTCACAATTACCACCCATACTTTCGGCAATTCCTTCGGCCATTTTTTTTATCTTTTTGTGAGCCTCCATTCTCCATTCATCGTTGAATGTCCGGAATGTGCCTTCAATATACACTTCATCGGGTATCACATTGGTGGCACCATTGGCTATAAATTTACCAAAGGATAAAACAGAAGGGATTTTTGGAGAAGCGTTTCTGCTTACTACCTGTTGCAAAGCCACAATGATATGGGAAGCGATAAGCACAGGGTCAATATTGATTTCGGGCATAGCCCCATGACCTCCCTTTCCCTTAACCCTGATAAAAATTTCATCAGCACTGGCCATAAACATACCCTCACGGATTCCTACTTTACCTACCGGTATCAAAGGCATCACATGTTGTCCTACTACATGGTTAGGTCGGGGATTTTCAAGTACCCCCTCCTTTATCATCATAGATGCCCCTCCGGGATACTTTTCTTCTCCAGGTTGGAAAATTAACTTAATCGAACCTTCAAAACTATCCCTTAGATCATTTAGTATTTTAGCTGCTCCCAGTAAAGATGCCGTATGTACGTCGTGACCACATGCATGCATCACCCCCTTTTTTCTTGATTTATATTCTACATCATTAGCTTCTTCAATAGGAAGTGCGTCCATATCGGCTCTCAGTGCCATCACCCTACTATCCGGGTTTTTACCATTAATTATAGCAGTTACCCCTGTATTTGCAATTGATATAGTTTCAATTCCAAGCTTTTTTAGTTCGGTTTTGATCACCTGAGAAGTATCATATTCTTCGAAAGAAAGCTCGGGATTAGCATGGATAATTCTTCTGATCTGAACAATTTCCTGAAAGTATTTCTCAGCAAGTTCTGCGATCTTTGTTTTCAATTCCATTCTAAAGGTATTAATATAAATAAATGGTTTCAGGTGCTAAAATCACCCGGTTAGGAAATTCTTTTTTTATCATGGAGTATAATTTGTTCGCTTCGATTTTGGTGAAAAAACGGCCTACTTTTACTTTGTATATCGGACGATCGAATGCCAACTCAGGATTTTCCCTTGGGAATAAATTCATTACTCTTTGTCGTATTGTGCGGGCTTCTTCCAATTGACCACCTCGTATGACAATAGTATATCCCTGCACCCAGTTTACCTTCTGATTTTTAGCAGATATGGTATCCAGCAGGGTGTTGATGTCACTAGTCAGGTCATACGTTGGTTCAGGATAATTGCCTGCTCTTGGTATATTCATCTGGTTGGGTTCAGCGGATGAACCAGGCACTTCGTATTGAGGTCTGAAACCGGACAAATCTTCCTCAATCTCGGCCTTTTTGGTGGTTTTTACCGGAGTTTTTGGCGCACAGGCAAATCCTGCTAATAATCCTACCAATATTATAACGATTAAAGAGCTTTTCATATATACTGTTTATTTTCCTTCACCATTATTGATAATGACACATTTGTTATTGTTGATGTCTTCTTCAACTGTTTTAAACTTCACATTTTCTTTTATGCTGCCATCCATGTATTGTACAGTGATACGGTCGTTTCGGCCAGCTACTTTTTGAGATTTCACCGGAGCAAGTTTTTCTACAGGGGGACGATTTTCCCTGCTGCCTCCACTTAATAGTGACTGACTTTCAGCTTTGCTTTCCTGAACTTTTTCCTTTTCCCTGCGCAAACGACGAGCTTCCTGAACCTCCTGTGGTTCTCTGATAGGTATATCCGCTTTCATTAGGAAGGCAATAGAATCTTCATTCACGCGCGTAACGAATTTTTTGAACAGTTCAAAAGCTTCAAATTTATAGATCAGCAAGGGGTCTTTTTGTTCGTATACAGCCGCCTGAACAGATTGTTTCAGATCATCCATATCACGTAAGTGTTCTTTCCAAGCTTGATCAATCAGTGCAAGTGTGGAATATTTCTCTAACGATTTGATTAAATCACGACACTCGTTATGGACATTTTTTTCCAGGTTAGAGGCCACACTAATCTGTTTTTTACCATCCGTAAATGGAACCATTATATCTTCAAGTGTGGCACCTTTAGTTTTATAAATATCTTTAATAATAGGAAGCATTTTCTTCCGAATAGCTTCATTTTTTTCTTTATAATGCTTGTAAGCATTATTGTAAAGCCGGTCAACTAAGTCTTGTACAGGTATCTTTGAAAATTCATCTTCTGAGATATGAAAATCAACACCCAATATCCCCAGACAATTCAACTGGAAACTTTCAATATTTCCCGAAGTTTTCGCAGTGGTAGCAATATCATCACAGGTATCATAGAGCGTGTTCATGATATCCAGTTGTAGCCTTTCTCCCAACAATGCGTTTTTTCTTCTTTTATAAATCAATTCACGTTGTGAATTCATTACATCATCATATTCCAGCAATCTTTTCCTGATTCCAAAGTTGTTTTCTTCTACTTTTTTCTGAGCCCTTTCGATGGATTTGGTAATCATACTGTGTTGGATTACTTCACCTTCTTTTAAACCCATGCGATCCATCAATTTGGCTATACGATCTGAGCCGAACAACCTCATCAGGTTATCCTCGAGCGACACGAAAAACTGTGAGGATCCGGGATCACCCTGCCTGCCTGCACGACCACGTAACTGCCTGTCGACACGTCGTGACTCATGTCGTTCTGTACCAATGATTGCCAATCCGCCTGCATTTTTGGACTCCATGGTCAACTTAATGTCAGTACCGCGACCAGCCATGTTGGTAGCAATGGTTACAGTCCCAGGTTTTCCTGCTTCCGCTACTACTTCAGCTTCTCGTTGATGTTGTTTTGCATTCAACACCTGGTGCTTAATCTTGGCAAGGTTTAACATCCTACTCAACAATTCTGATATTTCAACCGATGTAGTACCTACTAACACAGGTCTTCCCTGTTTGGTCAACTCAATAATTTCATCTCTTACTGCATGGAATTTTTCACGCATGGTTTTAAACACCTTATCTTCCATGTCTTTGCGTACACATTTCTCGTTGGTAGGGGCAACGACTACATCCAGTTTATAAATTTGCCAAAATTCTCCAGCTTCAGTTTCAGCAGTACCGGTCATCCCAGCTAGTTTATGGTACATTCTGAAATAATTTTGCAGGGTAATGGTGGCATAGGTTTGAGTGGCATCTTCCACCTTTACCATCTCTTTAGCTTCTATCGCCTGGTGCAAACCGTCGGAATATCTTCGTCCTTCCATTACACGACCTGTTTGCTCATCTACGATTTTTACTTTACCGTCTACTAGAATGTATTCGGTATCCTTTTCGAATAATGTATAGGCCTTTAACAACTGGTTTACTGTATGGATACGCTCAGCTTTTACTGTGTAATCACTGATCAGCTCCTCTTTCTTCAGTAATTTTTCCTTATCATCCAGAGTGGTATCATTTTCGATATTGGCAATTTCCACACCGATGTCAGGTAAGATAAAGAAAGAAATATCCTCCCCTTCTGTAGTAATGTTGTCCAACCCTTTTTCAGTTAGATCAATGCTGTTATTTTTTTCATCTATCGTAAAATACAAAGGCGAATCTGCTTCTGGCATTAATTTGGAATTTTCTGCCAGATAAATATTCTCCGTTTTCTGCATGATTTGCCTCATCCCCGTTTCACTGAGATACTTAATCAATGGCTTATATTTTGGTAGCCCTCTGTAAGCTCTGAATAGTGCCAACCCTCCCTCCTTTTCATTGCCTTCGGCTATTAACTTTTTAGCTTCGATCAAAAATTGGGAAACCAACTTTCGCTGATCTTCCACAAGCCTCGCTACCCTTGGCTTTAATTCATAAAATTGATGTTCTTCTCCACGTGGAACCGGACCAGAAATGATTAATGGGGTACGGGCATCATCTATCAAAACAGAGTCAACCTCATCTACCATTGCATAGTGGTGATAGCGCTGCACCAGGTCCTGTGTTTCGCGGGCCATATTATCCCGCAAATAGTCAAAACCAAATTCGTTGTTGGTGCCATAGATGATATCTGCAAGGTAGGCATTTCGTCTGTTGTTGGAATTGGGCTGATGTTTGTCGATACAATCAACTCGTAATCCATGGAATTCGAAGATTGGCCCCATCCATTCGCTATCCCTTTTTGCCAAATAGTCGTTTACTGTCACAATATGAACACCTCGTTTGGCAAGTGCATTCAAGAATGCAGGTAATGTTGCAACCAGGGTTTTACCTTCTCCCGTAGCCATCTCTGCAATTTTACCCTGATGTAAAACGACACCTCCCAATAGCTGCACATCATAATGGATCATGTTCCATTCCACTTCATTGCTAGCTGCCATCCATTTATTGTGCCATATGGCTGACTCCCCTTCAATCTCTACTCCTTTTCTTTCAGCTGCAATCTGTTTGTCAAATATGGTAGCTTTTACAACCAGTTTCTTATTTTCCTTTAATCGTCTGGCTGTTTCTTTAACTATTGCAAATGCCTGGGGAAGTACTTTTAATAATACATCCTCCAATTGCGTGTTACGATCTTTTTCCAGCTTATCTATTTGATTGAATATATCTTCTTTCTCATTCAGGTCCAGGTCCGGATTTTCTTCTACCTTTTTGTGCAGTGAAGCAATCTGGTTATCTATTTCGCTTAAATCCTGATCTATAATACCTTTAACTTCCGCTGTTTTCCCTCTCAAGTCATCGTCCGAGATTTCTTGAAGTTTTTGAAATTCCTGGTTGATAAGGTCTACGTATGGTGAAATGGTTTTTATATCTCTTTCAGATTTCGTACCGAAAAGTTTAGCAACGCCTTTATTAAGTAAATCAAGCATATATAAATGGAATTATTTGTTCTTTGTTGATAATAAAACTACAACACTTTTTTAATGTCGAGTGTCTTTAATTAACTATAATAATTGTCAAAAATTATACCTCAATTAAACCGGAAAATACCTTAACTGCCGGTCCGATTAGAAATATATTGGTAAATTGTGTTTCAGATAGCCTGTCAAAAGCGATTTTAAGTTCTCCACCTTTCGTCAGTATCTTTATCGGACTGGTATATCCTACAAAACTTACTGCCAATGCTGCAGCAGTTACCCCCGTACCACATGACAAAGTTTCATTTTCCACTCCTCTTTCATATGTTCGTACATAAATCTGGTTATCAGGAAGTTGTTGAACAAAATTGACATTAACTCCCTTCTCTTTGTACGGTGTGCTGTACCTTATCGCTTTGCCTTCTTTATAAACTTCAGTCTCATTAATCCGGTCTACAAAGGTAATGTAATGCGGAGAACCTGTATTGATAAGATAAGCATTACCTGGTTTTTCAATCGTATTTACATCATTCATTTTTAAATAGACCAACCCATCTTTGATAGATCCCTGATGGGAACCATCAATTGCTAAAAAGTGTGCTGAGTCATGAATTATTCCCAATTCATGTGCAAAATGAACGGCACATCTTGAAGCATTGCCACAAAAACTTTGAGAAGCATCGGGGTTGAAATAGATCATTTCAAAATCATAATCCGGATGGTCTTGTATTAAAACAACCCCATCGGCACCAATACCCAACCGCCGATCACACAATTTATTGATGATTTCTGTTGCCACAGGAAAATCATCCAAACGATTGTCTATAAAAATAAAATCGTTGCCGGTACCCTGATATTTAAAAAAAGCAACTTGTGGCATGACTATTCTTAATTTTTAAGGGGTAAATCTATTACTTTTATTGGTATCATAGAAATAAATAGAACAAAAAAAGGGCTTTAAAGCCCTTTATTAAATATTTTGTTAGAATAGAATTCCGACTATCTTAATTTCTCTTTTATTTTAGCCTTCTTGCCTTTTCTACCACGGAGGTAGTAAAGCCTGGCTCTTCTGACAGCACCTTTCCTTATAATTTCAATGCTATCAATACTTGGTGAAAGTAATGGAAAAATCCTTTCAGTACCTATGCCATTTGAAACTTTCCTTACAGTAAATGTTTCACCATTGGTACTTGCATTTTTAATTTGCATTACTGTTCCCTGAAATTGCTGAATCCTTTCTTTGTTTCCTTCTCTGATCCGCACATTCACATTTATGGTATCGCCAGGGGAAAACTTTGGTCTTGATTGTTTGACCTCATTAAAATCCGCCTCAACTACTTTTAATAACTCGCTCATGATATCTTGTATATAAAACAGTTCTCAAAATGGAGTGCAAATATAGTCATTTAATTTTCAAGTTCAATTTTTTTCAAAATAATTTGGCCATGGAAAAGAATTAAAATTTCACATCAGGATTTCATCTCAAGCACTATCTGGAGATATTTTCCCAATTTGCCATCCGGAAAACCTTTCCTTTTAAACCATATCAAATATTCAACCGGCAAATCCACTAATTTTTGATTTTTAAATCTCCCAAAAGGCATTTTATAGGACAATATTTTCCTCATCTCCTGCCTGGCTTTTTCCATATCAAATTCTTCTTCCATGTTTTGCTGTATTTCTAATTTGACAGGTATATTTAACGTGAAATTTTTTATAAATAAAACGGGTATTAAGAAAAAGACCGGTCACTTTTCTGTGCCGGTCTTCTAAAAATAACCAATTTATAATATTTATTTTCCTTGTAAAAGGACTGCTTGTGCTGAAGCTACCCGCGCGATAGGCACCCTAAATGGTGAACAACTAACATAATCCATCTTCACGCTTTCGCAGAAAATCACTGAACTTGGTTCGCCACCATGCTCACCGCAAATTCCTACTTTGATATCAGGTTTTGTTTGCCTTCCTTTTTCAGTACCCATTTGGATTAACGCTCCCACACCTTCCTGATCCAGTACTTCGAATGGATCATTTTTCAATATACCTTTTTCAAGATAAACAGGTAAAAATGACCCGGCATCATCCCTTGAATAACCAAAGGTCATTTGGGTTAGGTCGTTGGTACCAAAAGAGAAGAAGTCTGCTACCTGAGCGATTTGATCAGCAGTAACGGCAGCTCTTGGAACTTCAATCATCGTGCCTACCAGATAATCAATCCGATCGTTTCTTTCTTTGAACACTACCTCAGCTGTACTATTGATAATTTCCACCTGAAGTTCAAGTTCCTTTATTGTGCCTACCAGAGGTACCATGATTTCAGGACGGGCATCAATACCTTTAGCTTTTAAATTAAGAGCTGCCTCAATAATTGCCCTTGCCTGCATTTCAGTGATTTCGGGATAGGTGTTTCCTAACCGACAACCTCTGTGACCCAACATTGGGTTAAATTCTTCTAATGCAGCTACTTTATTCTTCACATCTTCAATTGATATTCCCATATCATTGGCCAATTCTTTTTGTGTGGCTTGTTGATGAGGTACAAATTCATGGAGAGGCGGGTCAAGAAGCCTTACGGTTACGCCATAACCTTCCATCGCTTCAAAAATTCCTTCAAAATCACCCCTTTGCATGGGCAATAATTTTTTCAGTGCTTCCTTACGACCCGCAGTACCTTCTGCTAAGATCATTTCACGCATGGCTTTAATGCGATCCCCCTCAAAAAACATATGTTCAGTACGGCACAAACCAATACCCTGTGCACCAAATTCACGTGCAACTTTGGCATCGTGAGGTGTATCGGCATTGGTACGCACTTTCATGCGGGTATACTTATCTGCTAAGGTCATCAATTCACCAAAATCACCACTTAATTCAGGGTCTTTAGTGCCTACTTTACCTTCATAAACTACTCCTTTTGAGCCATTCAGTGAGATCCATTCACCTTCATTATAAATTTTACCGTTCATTTCGACGGTACGGTTCTTATAATTGATTTTGATGCTACCCGCTCCGGAAACACAGCATTTTCCCATTCCACGTGCTACTACAGCAGCATGTGATGTCATACCTCCACGAGCAGTCAAAATCCCCTGAGCGGCATACATGCCACGTAAGTCCTCAGGTGAAGTTTCCGTACGTACCAGGATCACTCGTTTTCTTTCAGCAGCCCATTCTTCAGCCTGATCGGCAAAGAAAACAATTTTACCAGTAGCAGCTCCTGGAGATGCTGGTAAACCTTTTGCAATCACTTTTGCAGCATCTTCTGCTTTGTTATCGAATACAGGGTGTAATAATTCATCAAGTTTTTGAGCATCAATTCTTTTCAGCGCAGTTTTATCATCGATCATGCCCTCGCGAACCATATCCATGGCAATTTTCACCATAGCAGCTCCGGTACGTTTTCCATTTCTGGTCTGCAGCATCCACAATTTACCTTCCTGAATGGTAAATTCCATATCCTGCATGTCTTTGTAATGCTTCTCAAGCTTATCCTGGATTTGAACCAATTGTTTACATAACTCAGGCATTGTTTCTTCCAGTGAAGCGAAATTGGCTTTTCTATCTTCTTCAGAAACTCCTGCCAATGTAGCCCACCTTTTTGAACCTTCCAGCATGATTTCCTGTGGAGTACGAATACCTGCCACCACATCTTCACCTTGTGCATTGATCAGATATTCACCATTAAAGATTTTTTCGCCTGTACCAGCATCCCTTGAAAAAGCCACACCTGTAGCAGATGATTCACCCATGTTACCGAAAACCATTGCCTGAACGTTTACAGCAGTTCCCCATTCCACAGGTATCTTGTTCAATTTTCTATAATAAATAGCCCTATCGTTCATCCAGCTTTGGAACACTGCCATGATCGAACCCCATAATTGCTCCCATGGGTCAGCAGGAAAATCTTTACCTGTTTGATTTTTTACGGCAGCTTTGAACTTCACAACTATTTCTTTCAGATCGTCAACAGATAGATCAGTATCGTTGGTAATCCCTTTTTCTTCTTTTACTTGATGAAGGATTTCTTCAAATGGATCTTCATCTTCTTTCGATTCAGGTTTCATGCCCAATACCACATCGCCAAACATTTGTACAAACCTTCTGTATGAATCCCATGCAAACCTTGGATTACCCGAAAGTTCAGCCAATCCATTTGTAATTTCCTCGTTAATCCCCAGATTCAATACGGTGTCCATCATCCCCGGCATAGATGCCCTGGCACCAGAGCGAACAGAAAGCAAAAGTGGATTAGATGGGTCTCCAAATTTTTTACCTAATACTTTTTCAACTTTTTCCACCGCTTCACGAACTTGTTCCTCTAATCCGGCAGGTAGTGTTTTATTATTTTTATAATATCGGTTGCAAACATCGGTGGTAATTGTAAAACCAGGAGGCACAGGCACGCCTATGTTACACATTTCTGCAAGGTTACAACCTTTGCCACCTAGCAAATCACGCATGGTAGCATTACCATCAGCCTGATTTGCAGCAAAAAAATAAACCATTTTCTCTGAATCGCTCATACAAAGTAATTTTATGTTAATAAGATTTTGTTATCCATGATATGACCAAACTGTGCTCGAAAAATAACATTTAGCACATAATTTCTATTTGGACTAATTCTAAAACAGGTTGCGAATTTAACGATTAAAACAGAGAAATTAAATGGATATCTGTAAAAATTTTAAGATTATAAAGGGGTTATCAGGAATCTTTACCTGTAATCAGTTTATTTGATGAAAATAATTTTGAATTTGCCTTACCAGGGTAGTGTTATGATTAGAATCTATCCGGAGTTAGGCTTATATAAAATAAATGTCAGATTTTGGGTTGAAACAACTCTGCCGTTCTATCACATTGGTGTGATTTTATTTCTCCTCTCTGACAAGATAATAGACTACTGTATCGTATTCAAAAAGATATTCAAAATCTATTAATTTGCCCATTAATTCATCTTCATTTCCTTCTATAAAAAGTAATCCGTCTTCCTGATATACCTGAACATAAGGAATAGCAGCTACCTCGATCGTAAGAAGATAGTCTTCAATTAATTTGGTTTCCAAATCCCGTAATGCCGACTTATCAAATGTAAAAGATTCAACAGTGATTTTTTGACGCTTTTTCTGATCATCTTTCTTGTCAGCAAATGTATTGGTTGAGTTAAAAATTACGCCGGTCAATAAACCGAGCATGATGATGGAAATTCTAAAAGTTTTCATGTTATTTCTCTTTTAAGGTTTAACAATTTACTTCCAGAATTCCAAATGGTGTGCCACCATTTAAAACGGCTTCCCGCGGGCATTCAAACCCTATTGCTATGATGAGACGTGTTCGAATACGCACATAAATTGATAAGAATGTACAGTTATTAATCAGTATTACAGGTTTGGAAACTGAAGACTCAGAAATGCTTGTTTATGTCTTGTCGATTTCCTGCTTTTCTGGCATGGAAAAACTTAACAGCTTGTTGATGAGTTTTTGAGGATCGTTTTCTATAATTAACAACCTTTTGTGTTCTTCTTCAAGAAATCCTTCCTGCACCATATGAGATAATTGTTTTTCCAAATGATCATAGAACCCATTGACATTTAATATCCCTATCGGTTTGGTGACAAGATGTAATTGTCGCCAGGTAAGTATTTCGCATAATTCTTCCAAAGTACCAAAACCGCCGGGTAAAGCAATAAATCCATCCGCTAATTCAGCCATCTTCTGTTTTCTTTGGTGCATTGATTCCACCAGAATTAGTTCGGATATGTTGGAATGGCCGAGTTCACGCTCTGAAAGAAAACGCGGTATAACACCTACTACTGTTCCTCCTGTTTTCATAATGGCATCAGCTATAATACCCATTAATCCAATGCCTCCTCCCCCATATATCAGTTGGATATTTTTTTCTGCCATTGCAAAACCCAATTCCACAGCTGCATTCTCGTACAACCCACTTTTTCCCGGTTTTGACCCACAAAACACACAAATGCTTTTCATAAAATAGTTTGTTTCTTCAGACTGGTTAGATTTTATTTTGATTCGTCATAGAGGTTATATATGCTCTGAATATCTTTCAAAAGCATTTCAAAATCAATTTTTAAATCTTTTAAAAGACCATTTTTTAAATCAAAGACCCAGCCATGAACCAAAGGCGTTTTATTTTCCATGAAAGACTTTTGAACCGCGGCGGTTTTAATAATATTAAAGCATTGTTCCTGCACATTCAATTCCACCAAGCGGTTATAGCGATCATGCTCATTTTTTATTGAAAATAATTCTTCCTTATGTATCCTAAAAACATCCCTGATATTTCTTAGCCATGGGTTTAATATACCCAAATCCTCCTGCAACATAGCAGCTTTGACACCACCACAGTTATAATGTCCGCAAACTATGATATGTTTGACTTGTAAATGTCGGACGGCATAATTTATAACTGATTGCACATTCAGGTCGGTATTTACAACCAAATTGGCTATGTTTCTATGAACAAATACTTCACCTGGCTCGAGCCCCATAATTTCATTAGCGGGCACACGGCTGTCTGAGCACCCTATGTATAAATAATCAGGGCGTTGATCCTTAGCCATTTTTTCGAAAAATTGGTGGTCATTCTGAAGTTTAGATGCCACCCATTTTTTGTTATTTTCAAATATCTGGTCGTATGTTGTCATTTATATATTTTTAGGAGAAACTCTAAAACCAATAAAAGGGTTCAGTGCATCGCTATCTCAACGTTTAAAATAAATATATAACCTAAAATTTCCACTCATAATTAAAAAGGTTGTTAAGATAAGGATTTTAAAACAAAACATAAAAATTTTTCATTATCCAAACAACAAGTTCATAAAACGACTTTATTTATAAATCAATTGATTACAAATGCCCGAATACCCTGATTTTAAAGGATCTTCTTCCAGACACTCACCAATAATCAAGCATCCGGAAAGGACGCGGAGCAAAATAAAACGACGTACAATAGGAAAAAGGGGAAGATCGGCATTGAAAGGTGCCCAGGGAAAACTAAAACAGTTCAGGCAAGCATCTATATTGGCTGTCGCGATTACGGGGTTTATGATCATACTTTTTAATCCGGGAGAAGCGGGGTATTCACAGGACACATTGGTTGCTGAACCAAGGAATGAAATTCCAGATACCGTATTTATTATTGAAGAAACACCGGTAGAAGATCTGCTAAATACTGTTCAGGAAACTGAAAAAACACCTGTTATTTCCAGTGATGAATTAGGGGAAGCTACAGTTGATGAAGCTTTAACGACTATTCAAAATTTATGGGAAGGTTTTTTCTCAAACCTTCCAAAAATACTCGTAGCCATAGTTACTTTATTTCTAGCCTTCTGGCTGGTGAAATTCATAAAATATATCCTACAAAAAACCCTTCGGAATTGGAAAAGCAAAGAAGGAATTATGGCATTAGTGGCTATTTCAACCTGGCTTTTTGCGATAGGGGTTGCTGTGAGTGTAGTTGCGGGAGATATCAGGGCATTGATTGGTTCATTGGGATTGATAGGATTGGCCCTGTCGTGGTCTCTGCAAACACCAATTGAAAGCTTTACCGGATGGTTATTAAATTCATTTAAATTGTACTATAAAATTGGTGACCGGATACAAGTGGGGGATGTTTTTGGAGATGTATACAAAATTGATTTTATAACTACCACCGTTTGGGAAATCGGTTCCCCTTACAGACCAGGATTTGTGATGGCTGAACAGCCCACAGGAAGATTGGTCACATTTCCAAACAATGAAATCCTCTCAGGATCAATTGTCAATCTAACAAAAGACTTCCCCTATGTTTGGGACGAATTAAGCTTTGCAGTAGCCAATGAATCTGACTTGATGTTTGCCATGAAAATCATAGAAAAAACTGCTAAAGAACTGTTGGGAGAACACTTGACAGCTCCTGCAAAACAGTATGAACAAATTTTACTCAAAGCAGGATTAACTACTGGAGGGAGTGAGAATCCGCAATTATACGTAACCGCCCATGAATCATGGGTGGACATTGTAGTACGATACCTGGCTGGGGCATCAGAACGGAGAAAATGGAAAAGTGAGCTTACCCTATCCATTACGGCCGAATTGAATAAAAAAGAATATGCTGAAAAGATAAAATCAGTATATCCGCGCAGGCAGATCCAGATAATTGGTCCAGAAG
>JAEWLI010000161.1 GCA_023393375.1 Bacteroidota bacterium | reverse complement strand
GGGTTGGGGTTTGGGTTGGGGTTGGGGTTGGGGTTGGGGTTGGGGTTTGGGTTTGGGTTTGAAGGGTTTCCGCTAACCATTAAATTCATGTCTATCTCTGAATCCTAATCTGTGCCATCAGTGAAATCTGTCTAATCCGTGAATCAGGCAGTTTTTTTTTGTTTCTCACCCAAAACTTTGATCCCTCCTATACCTGCATCACCATAACCAATTAAAAAAAGTCGGGATAACAGACACGCAACGATGGTGCTTACCCCTACTTCGGCAACAAAACCCGCAAGGTTTAACTGAAATATACATAGCATGTCCTGTTCCTGGATTGTTCTGTGATATATTTAAAGCAGCAAAACCTTGCGGGTTTATTGCCTAATCCGTGTCAATCAGTACAATCCTTTCAATCCGTGATTCAGACAGTTTCATCAGCGTAATCCGCCTAATCCGTGATCCTTACTATTTCTCCAGTTTTTTCCGCAGAAACTGAGCATTAATGGCCACTATAATGGTACTCAGGCTCATGAATACCGCTCCTATGGCAGGATTAAGCACAAACCCTGTATTATATAAGATCCCGGCTGCTAATGGGATGGCCACAATATTATATCCTGTTGCCCACACTATATTTTGGATCATCTTATTGTAAGTTGCTTTACCAAACAATATCAGGTTGACTATATCCTGAGGATTACTGTTTACCAGCACAATATCGGCAGTTTCTGCGGCTACATCGGTTCCCGAGCCAACTGCAATGCCAACATTAGCCTGTGCCAAAGCAGGAGCATCATTTACCCCATCTCCGGTCATGGCTACAAATTCATTTTTCCTTTGCAGGTTTTCTACTATTTCTACTTTCTGATGGGGCAGCACTTCGGCATAATAACCGTCCAAACCTAATTCTTCAGCTACCGCTTTGGCCACTGTTTCATTGTCACCCGTAGCCATATAGGTTTTTATCTGGTTGTTTTTAAGAAGTTCTATCGCTTCTTTGCTTTCGGGCCTTACCTGATCTGAAAGTGCAATAAAACCTTTGACTTCTTCATCTATCAAAGCATAGACCACAGTTTCCGCATCACCAGATATCGATTTTTTAGGAATTTGAATCCCTTTCTCCCGTAGATACCCCGGACTAACTACTTTTACCTGTTTACCTTCAACGGTCGCTTCCACACCTTTGCCCGTCAATGCCTTGAAATTTTCTGCATTGGGGACATCAATTTGAAGTTCTTTTATTTTGTTCATGATACCTACCGCTATAGGGTGTTCCGAATTCTGTTCCAGAGCACTGACCAGCCGGATCATTTCATTTTTATCTATCGAATTATCTATTGCATCATAACGGGAAACCCCAAAAATCCCGGTGGTCAAAGTACCTGTTTTATCAAATACAATGGCTGTGATTTTCCTTGATTCTTCAAATGCAGTCCTGTTTCTGATCAGGAGGCCATTCTTTGCGGAGACTGTTGTAGAAATAGCCACTACCAAAGGAATGGCAAGTCCCAAAGCATGCGGACAGGTGATTACCATTACTGTAACCATCCTTTCCAAAGCAAATACAAATTCATACCCTAGGAGTAACCATACTGCCAAAGTGCCAAATCCAAAACTCAATGCTATGTATGTCAGCCATTTGGCAGCCCGGTCGGACAGGTTTTGCATTTTTGACTTTTTGCCCTGGGCTTCTTCTACCATTTTAATTACCTTATTCAGATAACTGTCTTTTCCAGTATGCAATACCTTTACCTTCAGTGATCCGTTCCCGTTTATCGACCCGCCTATCACCTTACCGTCCATTTCTTTTTTTATCGGACGGGATTCGCCGGTAAGCATGGCCTCATTGAGATAACTGCTTCCCTCTATGATCACGCCATCGGCAGGAATTTTCTCCCCTGGTTTGATCAGTATCAAATCATCTTTTTTAAGATCTTCAAGTTTTATGTCTACCACGTCATTATCTTCCAACTTATGGGCTTCCGCTGGCATCATGCTTACCAAAAGTTGAAGTGCCTTGGATGCCCCCATTACTGATTTCATTTCCATCCAATGGCCCAGAAGCATGATGACGATCAAAGAGGCAAGTTCCCAGTAAAAATCATCCCCATCCAAACCAAATACGGTAGCAGTACTATAAAAATACGCCACCGAAATTGCCAAGGCGATCAAAGTCATCATGCCCGGACTTTTTGCTTTTACCTCATCAAAAAAACCTTTCAGGAAAGGCCAACCACCCCAGAAATATACAAATGTGGATAAGACAAAAAGAATATATTGGTTCCCAGGCAGTAAAAGTTCATACCCGAGGAAATGCTGAATCATGGGTGAAAATATCAAAATAGGGATAGTCACCACTAACGATATCCAAAAACGCCTTTTGAAATCATCGATCATCATGGCATGATGATCGTGGTGATTATGGCCATGATCTTTTACGGCATCATCATGTGCATGTACTGTTTTTTCAGATAAATGCTCCTTATTATCCTGAAGCTTTTGCCCGGAATGATTATGACCAGCTTGGTGATCATGATGACCATGAGTGGAGTGGTCAGTCGAATGGTGTTTGTGCTTGTCCATAATGTATATAAATTAAAAAAGTTAATAATGGTTTTATACGGGAGACGCTTCTGAATTTTTTATACAATTATGCTTTAGATTTATAAGATAATGCAAGGAGGTGTGGGAGTGAAGATTTTTAGCTAAAGGTGATTTTTGAGTTGTTCATTGGCTTAAATAAATATTCAAAAATCTAAGTGCGGTATTCCAATGTGTTGTAAATCAAAAGTACAAATTATTTTACCAGATTCATTCCTTTTACTTTAACAAAACGTAGTATTTTGATCGTATTTCTAAAGAATTTATTAGGCATTTTATAATTATGGTGGTGTTTGGATTTCATTGCCATCTGACAAGGTCGGCACACACCGCAGGGTTTATTCATGATGGGAAAATGACAAAACCAGGAACAAATAAGTATATCATAAAAGCCATATTCTTTTGCTTCCACTTCCATATCTTCTTTGTAATAATCCAATAGCGGAAATCTGAAACCAGAAAAAAGGCTGAACCTTTTATCACAATCCAGTGAGGTATCAATTTTATAACCATCACCGTCTTTGACCAAAAGAGGGACAAGTAATCCCATCCAAATACCATCATAATTGGCTTTTTCAGCTGACAACTCCAGGTTTTCAAT
Source organism: Bacteroidota bacterium (assembly GCA_023393375.1). Classification (GTDB taxonomy): domain Bacteria; phylum Bacteroidota; class Bacteroidia; order Cytophagales; family Cyclobacteriaceae; genus JAEWLI01. The sequence goes on along the minus strand of JAEWLI010000161.1, from coordinate 13,618 downwards.
ATGCTTGACCTTTGAAAAAGCAGCCAACCATAGGTATTGTGAACCGATATGATAATGAGCAGCAATTTTCTGATATTGGGATTTAATTTCTTCGGAAGCATCAAAATCATCCTTATTAATATAAAAAGTATCTGAAAGCCTGTTGATGACTTCAGGAAATGAATCTTTAAGCTTTTTTTTGATGTTATGCATGGCATCCAACTCCATTACAATTGATTTTCTTTTTGTATCAATAATATAATAGGGCTGGACGTACTTTTTCTGAACTATTAACAACTGAAGCAACCGGAATGAAGAATCCCATCCTCCTGTCCACAACAAGTTTACTTTTTGATGTTTCATTTTTGGGTTTGAGATAGATAATTTAAGCAAAAGCGAACATCTTGTTCGGGCGAAAAATCGTAATGTAATTCTAAAATTAAGCTAAAACTAACTATTAAATCCAATAATCCTAAATTATAAACTTCACAATTTAACCCAAATAAGAAGTATAATTCGCGATAAGAGGAAGGAAATTATTTAGCATGGTGAAATTAATTATCCCTCCAATCCCACAAATTGACATTTATTTTGTTTATTATATTTTACATGGCACAAAAGCGGACTAAGCCCCTCTAATAAGGTAAAAATGTACCAGAAAAATCGTAATATTAAAAACTTGGTGATTAAGCTGGTTAAAATTGATACGGGAAAAATAATTTGCATTACATAACTGACTATGACACTACTCTTAATTTATCTGTTTTTGGCCATTTCAATTTCTTTTTTATGTTCAATTTTAGAAGCGGTATTATTAAGTATTTCCCCTTCTTACATTGAATCGTTAAAGGAAACAGACCCGGAAACAGGCATTAAGTTTAAAAAATTAAAAGATGATATTGACAATCCTTTGTCAGCTATTTTGTCCCTAAATACGATTGCACACACTGTGGGAGCGACTGGTGTGGGTGCACAAGCGGTGAAAATTTATGGTGAAGCATACGTAGGAATCATCTCGGCGGTGGTTACAATTCTGATCCTGGTATTTTCTGAAATCATCCCAAAATCAATAGGTGCCATTTTTTGGAAAAAGCTGGCCCCAATCACTGCCAGAATTTTAGGGGGATTGGTGATTATAATGTATCCATTGGTGGTTATGTCCAAATTCATTACCAATTTTATTACTTCAAAAAGGAAACAACCAGTAACAAGCCGGGAAGAAGTAGCTGCACTTGCCAGTATGGGCAGTGTGGAAGGGGTGTTTGAAGAAGAAGAGTCAAGAATAATCAATAACCTGTTAAGATTAAGGAACATCTATGTAGAGGATATTATGACTCCCCGTACTGTATTAGTGGCGGCACAGGAGGAATTGACTGTAGATGAACTGTTTCAAAGGAAAGAATATTTTAGATTCTCAAGAATCCCTATATATTATGAAAAAATAGATGATATCAATGGGTTCATCATGAAGCATGACATACTTGATCATATGGCCAATGATAAACACCAAGTAAAATTGAAAGATCTGAAAAGGGATTTGTTAACGGTATATGAAAAAATCCCTGTGTCCGATTTTTTCGAGAAACTCCTTCAAAGCAGGGAGCATATAGCATTGGTAGTTGATGAATATGGCGGCGTGTCAGGTGTAGCAACCATGGAAGATGTATTGGAGACTTTGTTAGGATTGGAAATTGTTGATGAATTTGATCAAAATGCTGACATGCAACAATTGGCAAGGGATAAATGGAAAGAAAGGGCGAAAAGGCTGGGAATTATCCAGGATAAGAACGACTCCCAAACCCCTGACAAATAGTATTTTTATTATCCTGATCACAAAATAGCATTAGATTTCAACTTTTTTTATTTATCCAAATTGGCTTTTTAAGTTCTTTGTTAAATTTTCTCAATGTATTAAGAATGTAGAATATTGGCTGAACCTGATAATTTACCTTGTGGAAACTGCCAATCAGGTAAATGTCCATTGCCGGATTATAATACATAAAAGCACCGATTGAACCGGAGTTGCCCCAGATTCTGTATTTCTTTGGCATAAACATAAAATGGAAGTTCATTGTGCCATAACCATAATACAAACCAGGCCCCATCCGACTATAATCGCACATTTTTGTGAATGTTTCTTTATTAATGATTTGGTATTCAACTAATGACTTATGAAACTTCAACATATCTTCCAATGTAGATACAATTCCACCACTGGCACAACTCATACTTATACTTTTGGCTTTCGATAAGTTTACTCCCTTGTGCAACAAATCAACCATCGGGTAGTCACTTTGCATTTTCGGTTCTGAATAAAAAATCATATATGTGTTATCCATTCCTAATGGTTCGAATATATGTTGATGAAGGGAAAGGTGAAGCGGTCTTTTAGTTACCTGTTCTATAATCAATCCCAGCAATTCATAATTGGTATCGGAATAATGAAACCCTTCTCCGGGTTTAAACCTGGGCTTAAGGTGTTGTTTTGTCCATTCAATGGTTTCCAAAGGCGTCCAGGAACGGTTTGGTTCTGAAAGCATTAGATCAAGTAGTCGGATTCCCGCCTTGTTTTTGTCCATATAATAGTCGGGTAAACCGGAGGAGTGGTTGAGCAAATGTTTTATTTTTATGTCACGAGAATAGTCAATTCCCTTATAAACGTGTAAGCCCGATAATACAGCATCATCAAGGAACATAGAAATCTTGTCTTCAAAGTCAATCATGCTTTTTTCATACAAAATACTTATCATCACTGAAGTGATTGTTTTTCCAATACTGGCAAAATGGAAAGGTTGGTCAGGATTTACGGGAACTGTAGCGTCATGATGTGCAGCTGTTTTCCAATGAACGCCCAATGAAGGTGAATGTATTAATAACAAACCGGTATTGAAGGAATCATTGTTACGCACCCGCTTTTCAAAACCAGTCAGTACTTTTTCTTTCAATGTTTCACTGATTTGCTGAGATTTTACTTGTGTAGTCATAATCGTCGAAATAATGATAATCAGAATTAATCTTATACCCATTTTTTTTCGACAAAATTATCCTGGTAGATTAGCCTCCGCAATCGGTCATTGGTATGATATTATCAAAATCATACCGGAGTATGAGGTCAAAATCACTTAGAATCCAAAGGTTGTTTTACCAGGTTAGATAGTTCCAACCTGTTCCTGACTTGTACTTTTGAATAAATGTTAGAAACATGGGTTTTGACGGTGGGCAGTGAGATAAATAATTGTGAGGCAATTTCTTTATAGGTTTTACCTGAAATTAGCAGTTGAAGAACTTCTGATTCCCTTTGAGTAATTCCAAAAAGGGTCAATTTACTTTCATCAATCGCAACATTATTTTCTGATTGCACGAGTTTTTTTATATCCCCGGGCAATTTACTTAAAGACAAAATGATACAAATAGCAGCCATTATGATGTAGCCATTTTGTTGCATAAGCCCTAAAGGAACCTTATCCCTAATCATAATAAATAGTATCATGGAAAAGGTCATAATGACCAATACGACAACTGCGGTCCATCGCTCTGATTTCTCCCGAACCAGAATTAATTTTCCGGGCTTCGTTAGCAATACAAAAACCATTGAATAAACTACTGACAAAAACAGGTGAGTGGAAACAATGAGAATTATTGGAAAGGATGGTGTTAAAAGACTAATTATCATAACAAAAACTAACACCGTGAGCCCGATAACCATAACAATGAGGTTTCTTTTCTTTCGGTATTTATCTATTCTTTCTTTGTGAATGTTAATGGGAATGGAAATGGCAAAAACTATGGTGAATACGATGATGGATAACTCCTGAATCTGTTGAAATATAGAATCATCGGTTTTTATCAACCCTTGTAATGTCGCCGTGATGATCAAAAAAAGGAAGGCTATTGTGAAAAATACCGATTCCTTATACTCCATACCCTTCATGTAACAGATTATTTGCACTATCAAAGTGGCAATACCTAATGAGTAGGCTAACAGCAATAATATGATGATGGTGAGCTCCATAATACATTCAAAATAGCATGATTGCTTCAATTTGCCAAGTTACCAAACAGGTGCTTGCAATTTATCAAATCTTTTCCAAAGTTCTGAATTTTGGTAAAGCTTGCTGCTCATGCTTTACTATAAAGGTGTGGATTGACCACAGTTATTTTAAAATCTTAAAATATCAGTGTCAGGGGGCAGATATCCTAATATTCTGCCCATTGTCATGATTTGTCCCTTGTGGTGAAATTCATGGGTAATCATATGTGTAAATAATGTCAGTGGCGTAGTTACCACATTTTTTCCGGTTCCTGGAGCTTGTCCGGAAAGGGGATCGTGCCACTTATCATGAAAGATGGACAGATATTCTTTTACATACTCGTCAACATGAAGGAAAGCATCGTTTACTTGAGAAGGTAATGTAATTTGTGCAGGATCAAAATAGGCTTCGGACCTATCCTGGGCAAAATTGACCAACCAAAAGATGTAGGCATTAGCCGTATGCACGTGCAGGTTCCTTATACTTCCACCCCTGCCAAAGTCAGGTACAGCTTTAATGTAGTCGCTACCAGTAAAGCTTTTGCAAAAATCCAAAACCACCTTCCTTGATGATTTTACCATTTCATATTGAGCTACGGGTAGAGACATTGTACTTGATTTTGAATAGTTTCAGTATAGATCGCTTTATCGCAAGATAATAGAAATAACAAAACTAAAAAAATATTTTTATATAGGTCACTTTGAAATAATCTGAAACTTGGGGAGATTCATCCATCTTTTCCAAAGTTCGGAACTTTGGAAAAGGTTAGAGACCATGTCATCTCCATCAACTTAAGAGAAACCCGGATGAATAGAAAACAATCTGTCACGATTTTCAATCTATTTTTCCATTTCAAAATAATAATGGCTTAAGTTGACAGCTATCGTTCACAGATGAATGCAACAACACTTTTTTAATGGCCAAGATTTTTAATGAAAAAAGATCTGTAAGAATTTAAAAACCTAAGATCTATCCGTATTTTTATAAATGTATGGTAGAAATTGTCAGAACAAATATTGAGAAAACTTTGGGAGAGAATATCCCTACTGAAATGTTTGAGTATTTCCTGAAGCTCACATTTGAGAAGTCATTTGATAAAAAAGAATTTCTGACAGAACCAGGTGGCACGTGCAAATACCAATACTTTATCCTTGAAGGTGCCTGCTATTCATTTTATATTAATGAAAAAGGGGATGTAAATGCCATACAATTTGCTATCGAAAATTATTGGATCACTGATGCGGCAAGCTATTTTAAGCTCCAACCTTCGGTTTTTAATATCCAAACCCTGGAACCAACCCGTGCACTGCTCCTTAACAGGGAAAATTTCGATTTGTTGTGCCACACCTATCCCCTATTCGACAGGTACTTTCGTATACTGCTGCAAAATACGCTCGGCACATTGCACTACCGCATTGCCAAAACCACCAGCGAAGATGCTGAACATCGCTATCGTGAGTTTTCACGCTTGTACCCTCATTTCATTCAGCGGATCCCTCAATATCTTATTGCCTCCTATCTTGGCATTGCCCCCCAATCACTCAGTAGGATCAGGAAAGAAATGGCTGAAAAAGGCTGAGGATCTAAATATACTTCTGTCAAAAGTTAAACCTTGCACCAATTCCGGCTTGTCCGTGAATGACGAAAGGATTACTGATCAATTCCAGAAAAAGATTAAAATCAGCAAATAATGAGATCGGGGCATTTCGGAAAGTATATTCAAGCCCAATGATACCATCTACGCCAATATCGATAAAATTGGCATTTCTATAAACATTATCGTACCAATTGCCGTATTGGTCTTCATATCTTACCCGGTATCTTACATTCATACTTTTCAACTGACCACCTACACCATAATACCAGTCGAGTCCGGAAACATCACTAAAATTTCTGTGCCAAAGGTGATGAGCTTGTATACTCAATGCCCTGGTGGCATGTGCTGATCTGATATCCACTCTTCTGTAATCCTTAAAAGGCTTATAATCATAGAAGGCATCGTTGTAACCATGCCATCCCCAATATGAAGTACGGCCAATATTAAATTCCCACGCTTTATTCCGATTGTATTTTTTTACAGATAACCCAAAAGGGTCACCCAGTCGTAAGCCAATCCCCCAGTTTCGTTGTTGAGAAGTGTTTGTGTATCCTGATCGAGATGATGACGATTGGTTACTAGATTTAGTTGAGCCGGAATTAGATGAGCCGGACTGTTTAGATGTTGTTTTCTGTGCCTGAGGTTTATTTTCTGACAAATACTGTTTTGATACATATCCGGTCTTGCCATCATAAGTTACTTTTACCCAATCTCCACTGGTATCAATCACTTGAATTCTGGATCCATGCGGAATGGAAGATTGTACTTGATGCTGGGTTCCCGGACCTTGTCGTAGATTAATGCCATTTACAGAATGGACATACATGGTTTTTTGAGCCAGTGATAGCTGTAAGCTAAAGAAAAAGCTGAAAAGAATTAGCAATAATATTCTCATGTTTTTTTTTCGCAAAATAAACTGTTTGCAATAGGATGAAAAAGGGAGAATGAGGTGTAATCTTACATTCTCATATTAATTTATATAATCTCAAAGCATGCTTGTCTTCACACCCTGTGGCCTTTAGTTGTAATACAAAATGAAAATGAATAATAACAAAATTCTTCCAGTTTAATCCTTTTCCAGATTGAGTAAAAATAAGTTTTCGAATCTTTTCCTTTGTTAACATAGGTGAATGCAATTCGCTTGCTACTTGCCGAACTTTGTAATGTAATCTTTAATAATGTATTGTAAACTTTTAAAATATAAATATTATGAACACTACAGCAGTAAAAACAACAACATGGGCAATCGACCCGACACACAGCGAATTGACATTTAAAGTAAAGCACCTGATGATTACCAATGTAAAAGGTGAGTTTCGCAAGTTTGATGCATCCATCCAGAGTGAAGGTGATGATTTTAGCAATGCCACAGTGACAGCTACTATTGATGCCAGCTCTATCGATACCAACAATAACGACCGCGATGCGCATTTAAAAAGTGCTGATTTTTTTGATGTGGAAAGCCATAGGGAAATCACATTCAAAGGAACCGGTTTTACTAAACTGGACGATAACAATTACCAGTTAAAGGGAACCCTGGGAATGAAAGGTATAAACAAGGAAGTGATTTTGGATGTTGAATTTGGAGGATTTGTTAAAGATCCTTATGGAAATGAAAAAGTAGGTTTTTCGATTAGCGGTAAGTTCAACCGGAAAGACTGGGGACTAAACTGGAACGCAGCACTTGAAACAGGTGGTGTAATGGTAAGTGAAGAGGTACGAATCAACGGAGAAGTACAATTTGTAAAACAATCTTAATTTAAAAATCATGGAAAACAGCATCTTAGGTCTTCACCATATTACAGCTATTGCCGGGGATGCTCAGCGTAATCATGACTTTTATACGAAAACGCTTGGCCTTCGAATGGTAAAGAAAACCGTCAATTTTGATGACCCTCAGACCTACCATTTCTATTTTGGAGATGAATCAGGTACTCCGGGTACCATACTTACCTTTTTCCCCTGGGCAAATGTGCGACAGGGGAAAAACGGTCCTGGTATGGCTACTGAAATAGGATATTCTGTTCCAAAAGGAAGTCTGGGTTTTTGGAAAAGCCGTTTCGAATCATTGGGTGTGAAACATGACATCATCAGTGAAAGGTTTGGAGAAAAACAACTTGCCATTCAGGATCCCGATGGTTTGTGGCTCAATTTAATCGATGCAAAACAGCAGGATAGTCGCAAGGGATGGGAAACCACAGCAGTAAATGCCGATGTGGCCATTAAAGGATTTCATTCTGTTACCCTTACATTGAACAGTATCAATGAGACTGCTGGGATCTTGACAGACGTGTTTGGATACAAACTAATCGATCAGGATGGTAATATCTCCCGGTACCAAACCGATGCGGTAAAAACTGCGGCTATCGTGGATTTACTGGAAGCACCAAATGCAACGAAAGGAATCAATGCCGGTGGCACCAACCATCATGTGGCATTTCGGGTAAAAGATGAAGAAACGCTGATGGAGTTCCGTAAGAAGGTCATTGATCAGGGACTGCACATTACCGAAAAGATCGACAGGAACTATTTCTTCTCACTGTATTTCCGGGAACCGGGTGGTGTGTTATTTGAAATAGCCACTGACAACCCTGGCTTTGCCACAGATGAAACAGTAGAGGAGTTGGGACATGTATTGCAATTGCCGGCTCAGTACGAACCGATGCGGGAGAAGATAGAGAAGGTTTTACCAAAACTTAACGTATAAACCGTTATGCATAACAAAAACATTCATACTGCAGGAAAAACCTTGCAGGAAGCTGATAAAGCATTAATTATGATACATGGCCGTGGAGCAAATGCCCGGGATATTCTCGGGCTGGCTTCACATTTACATGTGTCTGAATTTGCCATCCTTGCTCCTGAGGCGACCAACAACACCTGGTATCCTTATTCATTTTTGGCTAATCCTGAACAAAATGAGCCATGGTTATCTTCAGCCCTGGATTTATTGAAAGAGCTGTTGAAGGAAATCACAGAACAAGGCATAACCCCTGAAAACACTTATTTCCTGGGATTTTCTCAAGGTGCCTGCCTGTCACTGGAGTTTGTTGCCCGTCATGCAAAAAGGTATGGCGGTGTGGTTGCCTTAACCGGTGGACTTATAGGAGATCAAATCAATGAGGAAAACTATTCCGGTGACTTTAATGCTACCCCAATTTTTATCAGTACCGGAAATCCAGATCCACATGTACCTGTAGCACGAGTAAAAGAAAGTGTGCACATTTTGGAAAAAATGAATGCAAAGGTAAACCTTCAGATCTATGAAGGCCGTCCACACACCGTTTCGCAGGATGAAATAGACAGAACAAATCAATTGATATTCAGATTATAGTTTTAAAAAACAGAAACAATATGAACAATCATTGGCCGATACTTTCTTATGAAAAAGCAAAAGATACCTACAATACGATGCATATGTGGACGCAGATAGCAGGTAAGATAAAATTAGCTGTGCATCCTTGGCGCAATCATTCATGGCACATTACGCTTCACAGTACACCGACTGGTCTTTCAACACTGGACATGCCTTATAAAGGCAAGCACTTTCAAATTGATTTCGATTTAATAAACCATAAATTAAAAATTGTCACCAGTAAGGGTGACCTATCGGAATTTAACCTTCAAGATTTGTCGGTTGCTGAATTTTACAAAAAGATTTTTAACGCATTAAGGGAAATGCAGATTGACATAAAAATAAATACTGTTCCGTCTGAGATTCAGAATCCGATTCCATTTGAAAAAGATACGGTTCATAAAACTTATGACAAACAATCTGCAAATGATTTACATCAAGCTGTATTAAGCATGAAGAATGTATTTACCAATTTTCAATGTGATTTCAAAGGCAAGTGCAGCCCCGTCCATTTTTTCTGGGGCAGCTTTGATCTGGCATTATCACGTTTTTCAGGACGGAAAGCACCAAAACATCCAGGTGGTATTCCAAACCTCCCCAACTGGGTAGCCCAGGAGGCTTATTCCCATGAAGTGGCAAGCTGCGGCTTTTGGCCTGGAAATGAAGCATTCCCGGAAGCAGCATTTTACGCATACGTATACCCTGAGCCCAACCAATATAAGCATGCTGAAATTGTACCCAAGGAGGCCTTTTATCAGGATACCATGCGTGAATTCATCCTGCCTTATAAAGTTGTACAACAGTCAGATAATCCGGAAGGAACTTTATCAAGCTTTATCAACAGCACTTACCGCGCAGGGGCACAATTAGGTGAATGGGATGAAGTGTTAGAGATTTGAATATAAATTTATGTTTAAAATTACCAAAGTATATAGCGACGAGATGGGAGAAAGCCATTTCGAAGATGAAGAAATAGCATTAAATGATGAAGGCGATATCGGTTTACTTTCAGACAAAATACCGGCTAAAGAAGTCATTTTCCGAAAGGTAAGACCCACCTATGATTACGATTTCCATAACGCCCCTCAGCGACAATACATCATCCTCTTGGATGGGGAAATTGAAATAGAGACTTCGTTAGGTGAAAAAAGGACCTTTAAAGGAGGCGATATACTGCTCATGGAAGATACCGATGGAAAAGGGCATAAAACCAGGAACCTTCAAAATATAGATAGAAAATCGGTGTTTATAACGCTGGGAGGTTAAATGTTCAAGGTTAAAAAGTTCAAGGTTCAAAAATTCAAGGTTCAAGGTTTGAAGGGTTTGAAATGGTTTGAGATAGTTTGAAATAGTTTAAAGTTTGAAAAGTTCAAGGAAATATGGGGGAATTAAAACCAGCCCATTGACCACATCAGGCTCCAGCCGAGGAGTAATACGCCTAAAATCAGTGCGATAATACGATATATGGGTTTACTGAATTTCATTCTAATCTTAAAATGATTTAAAGGAGAAATTGTTCACGTAAGCAAGAACCCGCAAGGTTTTTTTACAGATTGAATAGTGCAGATCTTCTAAAACATTCTCCTGGAATCTTTATAAGCAGTGAAACCTTGCGGGTTTTTTACCCAAACTACATACCCTCCTTGTCTGAACTATGATTCGTGTGATTAAAGGAAATGTAGGATTCAAAGCACCAAAGGTGCGCCATCATCAGCACAGGGTGCAGCCCTGTGTTTTGAAAAAAACCACCATAATTCAAGCCCCGAAGCGGGCGAAATCAATTGTCTGAATCACCGATTAGACGGAAGCTCAGATTACACGGATTCATGAACAAATTTGTTCGGGTAAGGTAAAACTACTGTTTACCTTGCTTGTCTGAATCACCGATTAGACGGATTACATGATTAACACGGATTTTGAATATAAAGAAGAATTTTAACCTTACCAGAAACCCTTCACACCCAAACTCACACCCAAACTTCACACCTCCCTCGTCTGAATCAGGATTTACAGGATTAAAGGAAATGTAGGATTTATTAAGCACCAAAGGTGCGCCATCATCAGCACAGGGTGCAGCCCTGTGTCATGAAAAAAAACACCATAATAAAAGCCCCAAAGCGGGCGAAATCCATTGTCTGAATTAGGATGGGTAGGATTGATGGATTGGTGGATTTACAATTATGATCCAAAGTGACGATATTAATTATCATTCCCCTTTTGTTACCGAGGCATGGACAAGCACTCCTCTTTCCGTAACTGACATCCCGATCCTGAAAGCTTTAAAACTTTCGGGAGAGGGATCTAAGGTACGGGTAAGAAACAAAAAAAGTCAGAATCACGAACTAAGCGGATGGCACTGATGAAACGGATTTTAACTCTTCCAGGTTGGACACCTGCTAGAGATAAGCTACTCTATCGTTGTATGTAAAGACAGGCCAGTCAGACCGGAAGGTTCAAAAGGAAGAATTATAATTATAATCATTACAAGAAACCCTTCACACCAAACTCCCCCCTTCTCCCTGAAAACCTTCAGGTGAGTCAGTTTTGGTATCAATAAAAAATCTAACTTTATCTTTCCCTATACCGCCCATTTTATTGTAAAATTTTATGGCCCTTTGGTTGAACACAGGGGTTTGCCATTGGATGTTTACACAATCATTTTGCTTGGCAATGGCTTTTAATTTTTCAAAAACCACTTCACCAATTCCTTTTCCTCTAATGGGTGGCTCCAGGTATAAACAATCAAGGTAAAGGAATGACTGTGCATCCCAGGTTGAATAGTCAAACGTAAATGAAAAGTAGCCCTGTATTTTTGCATTGGCTATTATTACGTAACAAAACAGTTTTGGTCTTTCAGCAAATATTGCCTTTTTCAATAAGGTCGCTTTTTCTGCCGGGTGGTACGTGGCTTGTTCAAACGCAGCGTGTTTGCCACATAATTCAACCAATACCGGCAAATCATCTTCTAAACATTCCCTGATTAAATATTCCACTGCTGATTGATTTCTGTTTGTAAAAATTCAATAAAATGGTTAAAAAAATTCGGATAGGTTTTATTATTCATAATAGCGATATAATGCTTTCTTTTTAATCCGTTCTTCCCAATTTTAATAGTTTGTAGGGAATTGTCTTTTAAATAAGGCTGCACCGCCCATTTTGCCATTGCCATAATTCCCATATCCGCTTTTACCATTTCTATTGATGCTTCGGTAAGCGGAAGGGCTGTTATTTTTTTTGGTGATACTCCTGCCGGTGCCAAAAGAAATTGATGCACAGTCACCGTTTCCAAAGGGAAAGAGTGGATCAATAAGTGTTCGTTAACAAAATCTTCTGCTACGATGTATTTTTTATTGGCCCAGGAATGGTTGCAAGACACCACCATTAACAACTCGTCTTGAAAAAGCTCCAGGTATTTTATGTCTCTATTTTTTATGGGATCGCTGGTAATGGCAATATCGATGATACTTTCTTGAAGCTTTTGTAACGGATAATGTGTGGCTTCCATAATTATTTGTAAATCGACATTCGGGTAAAGTAAATGAAATTGTTTTAAAACAGAGGGTAGCCAATGGTAACTCGAATAACATTCTGTACTTATTTTAATAGTACCGAATTCCCCAAAAATCATCTTTTTTATTTCGTGTTCTGTGTCAGAAAGCTTATTTAAAACTTCGTTGGCTGTTTCATACAGCTTTTCTCCCGCAGGAGTCAAGATTAGCTTTTTATTTTGGCGTAAGAATATCTGTGTGCCCAATTGGTACTCTGCTTCCTTAAGCTGATGGCTCAAAGCAGATTGTGTTAAATGCAATTTGTCAATTGCTTTTGTAATGCTGCCTTCCTCTACAATAGCCTTAACAAGTTTTAAATGTCGTATTTCCATTTTCTGACTAATAATACTTGCAAAGTAACGAAATCTATTTATTATAGATTTATGAAAAAAATGAATGATGATGATTAAATCTTTTCATTTTTATACAAATTCCCGGTATTTTATCTTTGTGTCATCAATTACATAAATTAAATTTTTTCAAATATGGATGCACAAATTAAATATTACGAAAACAAATTGACCTTTGAAATGGACCCCTCTGATTTGTTTGACGCCTTAAACAACGGTGAAAAAGTCATTGCCCTTGATGCAAGAAAACCTTATGGTTTTGAGACTGAGCATATTCCTACAGCCATCAACATCCCCCACCGCGAAATGAATGAAGCAACCACAAAACATCTTGACAGAGACTTTTTGTATGTTGTTTATTGCGATGGAATTGGCTGCAACGCATCTACTAAAGGTGCTTTAAATATGACAAAGCTTGGCTTTAAAGTCAAAGAACTGATCGGTGGCATAGAATGGTGGAAGTTTGACGGATACGCAACCGAAGGAACTAAAGCAAGTCAAGCCGGTACCAAACTTCAATGTGCTTGTTAGAATATATGGTCATGGGTAAACCCGCAAGTTTTTGTTGCAGATCAGATAGTGCTGATCTTCTCAAATATTCCTCCTGGAATCTTTATAAGCAGTGAAACCTTGCGGGTTTTTTACCAAAACCACATACCCTTCTTGTCTGAACTATGATTCATGTGATTATATGAAGGACATGGTTTTTTGCTGCTTACACACTCAAACACACACCTAAACCTCACACCTTCCTTGGG
>JAEWLI010000075.1 GCA_023393375.1 Bacteroidota bacterium | reverse complement strand
CAATAACTGCGACTCAAGACCATCCTTTTAAAATTGATACTAAAGGGTGGGGTTCGCTAAAACCTGATAAATCAAAACAATACAAAGGATTTGAAAATATTGATAAAATAAAAATCGGCGATTTTTTTATTACAGCAAACGCAACCGAAAAATTGGTTTCGATTGACTATTTAGAAGGAGAACAAGAAACGTATACGATTTCAAAACTAAGTACTGGTGATAATTTTATTGCAAACGGACTGATTGTTGGAGTCGAAGAATTAAACGATTGAAATAATCGGTTGGCCAAACAGATGGCAAAATTCTTCGATCGGTTCAGGTGCATTAGTCAAAATTTTAAAGCAACAATATTAAATTGAATTACAAATTGAATTACAAAGAGATACATACTAATGGGATATTGAGTGCTTATGTAAAGTATTTCTGGAGATACGAACATACTGGAGAAGATACTGAGTACACCATTTTACCCGACGCTTGTTTTGATTTGGTTGTAGACTTTGAAAACAATGTTTTAGAAAATATTTATTTAACAGGAATTTGGACAAAGCCGATTACATTGACAGTTACCAAGGGTGCAACATTATTAGCGGTTCGTTTTAAAATGTTAGCTTCTGAATACTTAATCCAACGGGAAATTAATTCCTTGTTAAATAGTATGACAATTCTTCCTCAAGATTATTGGAATATTAATTCCTCAAAAAGTGATGAATTTGAACTATTTGCATCTGATCTGTCGGAAAAAATGCTCGAAATCATCAAACAACAACACGAAATTGATACTCGTAAATTGACCCTCTTTAACCTCATTTATAGTGAGCAATTTCATCACGTTTCAGCACTCTCAAAAATGACGGGGTGGAATAGTCGGCAAATCAATCGGTATTTTACTGAACAAATAGGTTGTCCTTTAAAAACTCTTTTGAATATTGTACGGTGTAATGCTTCCTATCCAAACATTGCAGAAGGAAAGCTTTATCCGGAAAAAGAATATACAGACCAGTCTCATTTCATTAAAGAAATAAAAAAATATACTGAGAATTCACCTGGCCAACTTCATAAAAACGAAAATGACCGATTTTTACAATTGTCTGCCTTTAAAGTAGGATAAATTTGCATGCATCAACATAGAGGAGAATTTAATGAAAAAATTATTTTTAGCATCATCATTTAAAGATGTAGCGAATCTTTTGCCCGATTTTGCAGAGGAAGACCTCAAGGGTAAAACTGTAACATTTATTCCAACTGCAAGCATTCCTGAAACAGTAAAGTTTTATGTGGGTTCAGGCAAAAAAGCACTTGAAAAATTAGGTTTAACGGTTGATGAGTTGGAATTGACCAAAGCAACTACCGAAGAAATTTCCACCAAATTGTGCAAAAACGATTACATTTATATTGCTGGTGGGAACACATTTTTCTTGCTTCAGGTATTAAAAAAAACTGGAGCAGACAAGGTGCTGACTAATGAAATTCTTTCAGGAAAACTATATATTGGTGAATCAGCAGGTTCAATGATCGTGTCGCCAAACATTGAATATGCAAAAGGCATGGACAACTTCAAAAAAGCACCAGGATTGGAGAATTTTTCTGCATTGCAAATTGTTGATTTTTATCCATTACCCCACTATACCAATTTCCCATTTAAAAAGGCCGTGGATAAAATCATTTCAGAATATGCATCTAATTTAAAACTAAATCCCATTAGTAACGCACAAGTCATTACAGTGAGAGGGGAAGACATTCAAGTTGTAGAAAAAAACAAATAAAACGTAATAAGTGTGAACGATAGGCAGAATTTTAATCCACTTCAAAGACAATTCACAAGATCCATGAATTCATAGCCCAGCCCAAACCCTGCTATAGCAACTTTATCAAGTCAATGTCAAATTTTTCTTTTGACTTAGTATCCAAAGTGTTATAGCCTGCTATTAAATCCGGAAATATCGAAACAAGATAACCCGATATTATAAAAAACAATCCAATACCTAAATTAATAAACGCTATCGCAGTAAAACCATGGTATTTATTAATTTGTGGAAGTTGTATTATATACTCCCGGCTTCCACATCTTTTTCGATCTTCTTTACCAGACCTTGTAATACTTTTCCAGGGCCACATTCGATAAAGGTAGTAGCACCATCGGCAACCATACTTCTGACACTTTGAGTCCATCTAACAGGAGCTGTAAGTTGGGCAATCAGGTTGGCTTTAATGACTTCCACATCAGTAGATGGTTGTGCATTTACATTCTGATATACCGGGCAGATCGGGGTACTGAATTTGGTAACTTCAATAGCTTTGGCGAGTTCTTCTTTGGCAGGATCCATTAATGGTGAATGAAAAGCACCTCCAACGGGTAATGGCAATGCTCTTTTGGCACCGGCAGCTTTCATTTTTTCACAAGCAATTTCAATCCCTTTGTGTGAGCCGGAGATTACCAACTGTCCCGGACAATTATAATTGGCGGCAACTACCACTTCATCTATTTCAGCACAAATTTTTTCTACTACATCATCTTCCAGCCCCAGAATAGCGGCCATGGTAGATGGGTTTTGTTCACAAGCTTTTTGCATGGCATAAGCCCTCTTGGCCACTAATTGCAAACCATCTTCAAAAGACAATGCTTTGTTGGCAACCAATGCAGAAAATTCTCCAAGAGAATGGCCGGCTACCATGTCAGGGTGGAAATCTTCAGCTATAGTAGCCAGAATCACAGAATGTAAAAATATGGAAGGTTGTGTTACCTTGGTTTGTTTCAGGTCTTCATCTGTTCCTGAAAACATGATGTCTGTCAACCTGAACCCCAAAATATTGTTTGCTGATTCAAAAAGGACTTTAGCTTTGGAAGAGCTTTCATAAAGATCTTTGCCCATTCCACTGAATTGTGCTCCCTGACCGGGAAATATATATGCTTTCATTACCTATCTTTTTTAATTTCCGAGCAAAGAAATAAAAAAAAGGACGTCTGTCAAAAGAAAGCATGGAATAAATTACTGTACATTATTATGAAGTGATCGCTGTGGCATAAAACTTTGCGATTGCAACAACAATTCATGCTATTTTAATAAATGCACCCATCCTTTTATTTGATAGGTACTTTTATTGGGGTCAAGCGCAATATATTTTACATCGGCAATATAATAATAAACGCCTGCGGGCAAATCTTCACCTTGATTGGTTTTGCCATTCCAGTTGATGTATATCCTGTTTTCCCCGAAATTATCATTGTCATTATTATACACCTCAACTCCCCACCTGTTAAACACCTTGAAGGTAACATATTCAACAAATCGGGGACATCCCATGGCATGGAACAACTCATTATTATCATCACCATTGGGTGTAAATAAATTAGGCAGCTCATAAACCGGACAATTGTCTTTGCATAAAGCTTCCGACAAAGGACTCATATTGCCCGATCGATCAACAGAGGCAATCTTATAACATCCTGCGAATGACGGTAAATTATTATGTATAAAAAAAGTATCCCTTACTTCTGCTATTTCAACAAAAGAATTTTCAGCCCCTGTTTCAGAAAAGAAAATTTTGAATCCCCTAATTTCCTGATCACACTCTTCATCAAAATCTGCTGACCAGGATAACCTGTTGGAATAATCGTTAAACCCACATGGCATGGAATTGATAAATTTTTCACATTCATCAGGACTGTTAAAATCCGAGAATGTAAATACAGGTGGCTCGCATGGAGGTATGGTATCATTGGGACGAGCGCAACTGATTTGTGAATTATTCAATAATGGTGTCGGGATCAGGCTGTTTCCATAAGATCCAGAAGTGGTCACGAAATAACAATAAGTGGTATTATCGGAAAGCTGCGGCAGACCGGCTGATGATCCATCGTCATAATAGAGGTAACCATCCTGTAATACATTTACGCTATCTATCAGTACCAGTTCATCAGGATTGGTACTGTTGACATTGTCCCGATAAATGTAATGCCAAGGATGCTCCACAGAGCTATTTGACCATGGGGTATTGGCTGTCCAGGCCAACTCGATGGCACCTATTAAAGATGACAGTCCCAATCTAACTGATGATGCTACAGCGGAACTGTCAACCAGGAGATCGGAGGCATCGTATAAATAGATCATGTAATGGTATACCTCGTCCTGCGTATTTAATCCCATGTCCACAAATTCGGTGTCACTGATTTTTTCCTGAGTGATCCGTACCATATTACCACCTTCAAAACCTCTTCCTCTATAAACTTCGTACAGATATGGTGGTGGAAATAACGTTTCATCAATTTCCAGTGGAGCAAGCCATTTTATCAGTATCTCACCATTGGAAGCATCTGTCTCAAGCACGCTCACATTAGTGATAACGGGAGCATCCAACAGATTGGTTATACAGTATTCATCTGATGCATAACTTTCTACGCCATCATTAAATATACCTACCAAGCGATAACAATAAGTAGCTCCAGGGGCTAGCCTTTCGCCACCATTACCATCAATAAATGAAACCTCAGAATTATTAACAGTTCCTACTAATTCATATCCTGAATTGGCTGGCAATCCTGTTTCACAATTATCTGGTTCAAAGGGATTACTGTCTACCCTTCGCCATATCTGAATGGAATTGGCATTCTCACAAGTATACGGATCCCAGTTTACCTGTGCCTGGCCTCCCGGCAAATTGGTAACTGTTAACCCTGTGGGTTTTGGCCCTACAATCCTCACATTCCAGATTTGGATATCTGTTAAAGGTGTACCGTTATTTAATGGGTTATCGGTAATTTTAAATGAGAATTTATAAGGCTCTTCACGGATCATGTCACAGGTAGTTTGCCAGCTGAAGCGCAAGGTATCAGGTTGAGGTCTGAAATCAATTTCCTCAGGGTTGATCTTTGCGGGGTTTTGTGCAAACGAAAAAGCTTCCCCGTATGATTCAATTTGTACCGGGTCACCGTTGATGTCAATACCAATTATTATATCTTGGAGCAAGGTACCTGCTTCTACACAAGTATCGATAGGAAGTATAAGTTCAGGCTTATCATTTCTGCAATCTTCTTCTACAATTACCTGCATATCGCGGGTTACATATCCCATCTTAGCCCAGACTCCTGGTTCGATTTCACGCCATTCAACCACATTAAAAGCTAAATTGTATTCCCCTGCCATTCCAGGTGCATTCCAGATCAGATTACCTTCTGTGTCGATGCTAAAGGTAGCAGCGGCATTCCCATTCTCTACAGTCCCACCAAACATGGGATCGTTTGGGAAACGATAATTGTCTACAGGTGTGTTGAAAGCTTTTTTATTGACCACTACTTCATACGAAATACTATCACCATCAATATCATATGCACCCGGGTTATGGATAAACAATTTACCAATACAAGCCCTGTCTACAGGAGGGATTTCCATTACAGGTGTATTATTACATCCCAACAATGGGTCGATCACAATGGTGGTTTCAATATAAAATGGCGTTTCAACAGACAGGGACATATTGACCACATGATCATTTCTATTTCTTTCGAAAAAACGAATGGTATAAGTGCCCGGACCGGGATAGGTATGTTCAATAGTAAATTGCGTAATTCCTACTTCGTCATTAATTCTATCTTTGATTACCCAATCGGTAGAATTTTCAATAAAATCAATTACAGTTCCATCACCGAATTCCAATGCGCCACCTCCAAACTGAACATCTGAATCAAAATCCGTGTATCCTGTGATGGTAATCAGATAGGAATTAGTATTACAGTTAACAAGACTAGCCGTAATCTCTCCCGCTCTGATGTGCGTAGCTAATGCTTTTTCATGTAGAATGAAAATTAAAATGGCAAATAGTAGTATATACTTTTTCAACTTCAGACGATCTTAACCAAAACTATACAACCAATACGTTAAAAATGAGATTATGTCTTAAATGTTTAAATATAAACGTAAATAAAAACAAAAAAGATATGGAAAACAATGAAAACATTACGTTTAACTTACACCCTAGGTTCAACAACCTGTTTATAAAATCGTTGTTTCATTAATAATTGATTGATAAACAGCTTATTATGAATTACTTTCTGGATATATGCTATTAGTTTAGAATCATTAAAAATAAGCGGATATGACTTTTCTCCATTGTATTATAATTTGTAGGAATGTACATTTGCAGCGTTTTATAAAATTGATTTATTTAACCGTTTAATTGAGAATATGAGTTGGTTTAGCAAGACATTTACTACTTCACTGGGCAGGAAACTGATTATGTCGCTGGCAGGATTAGGGCTGGTGGTTTACCTGTTGGTACATATGGGTATCAATCTTTTAGTCATCCTTTATGATACTCCTCAGAATTTCAACATTGCTGCGAATTTTATGGGCACCAACAAGGTAATTAAGGTGGCAGAAATAGGGCTATTTCTATTGTTTATTTTCCACATAGTATACGGCCTGATCGTTTCTTACAGAAATAAAAAAGCCCGGCCAATTGGTTATAAAATAAAGAAAAATTCTTCATCAGAAGCTTTTTCAGACTATATGACCCATACGGCTTTAATTATTCTGGTCTTTCTGGTCATTCACCTGGCCAACTTTTATGTTAGGGCAAAAATCACTCATGATGTTCCGGCAGTGACCTATGATGGTATTGAATATCATAATATAGGAGCTTTGGTTATTGAAAAATTTCAGATGTTAGGCTATGTGATCTTTTATGTAGTTTCTATCATCTTCCTTGGATTTCACCTGCTTCATGGATTTTATTCTGCTTTCCAGACCATGGGCCTGACACACAAAAAATACTCCCCCATTATTAAAGGTGCGAGTATCGTGTACACCCTGATTGTCACTATTGGTTTCATTTCGATACCTGTTTATATATACTTCTTTAAATAAAAAGACTGAAGATGATGAGTAAATTAGATTCCAAAATTCCAGAAGGCCCAATAGCCGAAAAATGGACAAAACATAAATTTAACCTTAAGCTGGTTAATCCTGCTAACAAAAGAAAATATGATATTATCGTAGTAGGAACTGGGTTAGCGGGTGCATCGGCAGCTTCATCTTTAGCTGAACTGGGTTACAATGTGAAAGCATTCTTCTATCAGGACAGTGCAAGACGTGCCCACAGTATTGCTGCCCAGGGAGGGATAAATGCTGCAAAAAATTATCAGAACGATGGCGATAGTATTTATCGGTTGTTTTATGATACTGTTAAAGGTGGTGACTATCGTGCCAGAGAAGCTAATGTGTATCGTTTGGCTGAAGTAAGCGGCAGCATCATCGATCAATGTGTAGCACAAGGTGTGCCTTTCGCAAGAGAATATGGAGGATTATTAGACAACCGTTCTTTCGGTGGTGCCCAGGTTTCAAGGACATTTTATGCGCGTGGCCAGACTGGTCAGCAGCTATTGTTAGGGGCTTACAGTGCTTTGAGCCGCCAGGTAGCGAAGGGAAAAGTAAAATTATACCCTCGCACAGAGATGCTTGATGTGGTGTTGGTTGATGGCAGGGCACGAGGTATCATCACCCGAAATATGATTACGGGAGCTATAGAATCTCATTCTGCCCATGCTGTTATTTTGGCTACTGGTGGATATGGCAACGTATTTTTCCTTTCTACCAACGCCATGGGATGCAATACTACCGCTATCTGGAGAGCTTATAAAAAAGGTGCCGTGTTTGGTAATCCATGTTTTACACAAATACATCCTACCTGTATCCCTGTTCATGGTGATCAGCAGTCTAAATTGACACTGATGTCTGAATCACTGAGAAACGATGGCAGGGTTTGGGTACCAAAAGATATTCCTACCGCTCAAAAAGTAAGGTCGGGCGAGTTAAAACCATCTCAGATTAAAGAAGAGGAAAGGGACTATTTTCTGGAAAGAAAATATCCTGCATTCGGTAACCTGGTACCACGTGATGTAGCTTCCAGAAATGCCAAGGTAGTTTGTGACGAAGGAAGAGGTGTTGGAAGTGGCTTGGCCGTATTCCTTGATTTTGAAGATGCCATTAAGAGGGATGGTAAAAAAGTGATTGAAGCCAAGTATGGTAACCTGTTCCAGATGTATGAAAAAATCACCGGAGAAGATCCTTACACAACGCCGATGATGATTTATCCTGCTGTACACTATACAATGGGCGGTCTTTGGGTAGATTATAACTTAATGACAACCGTTCCAGGTTTATATGCTTTAGGTGAATGCAATTTCTCAGATCATGGTGCTAACCGGTTAGGTGCCAGCGCATTGATGCAGGGACTTGCTGATGGATATTTTGTGATACCTTATACTATTGGTGATTATTTGGCTGGAATGCCTGCTGCTAAAATTCCTGTTGATAGTCCCGAATTTAAAGAAGCTGAAGCGGGGGTAAAAAATATCATCAATAAATTGCTCAATTCTAAAGGCACAAAAACAGTGGACCAATACCATAAAGAATTGGGTAAGATCATGTGGGACAAATGTGGTATGTCGCGGACCGCAGAAGGTTTGAAACAAGCCAAAGTGGAAGTTGCGAAATTAAAAGAAGAGTATTGGAAAAATGTGAAACTGATCGGAACGAATGATGAGCTTAATATGAGCCTTGAAAAGGCCCTTCGTGTTGGTGATTTCTTCGAACTGGCAGAGTTAATGATTGCTGATGCGGCAGATAGAAATGAATCCTGTGGCGGACACTTCCGGGAAGAGTACCAAACCCCTGAGGGTGAGGCTTTACGTCAGGATGATAAGTATTCATATGTATCAGCCTGGGAGTTTACCGGAGATAATAAGGAGCCAATTCTTCATAAAGAAGAATTGAAATTTGAATATGTGAAACTGACACAAAGAAGTTATAAGTAAAATTATCCAAAAAGAACAGACATGGATCTAACTTTAAAAATATGGCGTCAGCCGAGTGCAAACCATAAAGGTGAGTTTAAAACTTATGAGGTAAAAAACGTTTCCACGGGATCATCATTCCTGGAAATGCTGGATATACTTAATGAAGATCTTTCTGCCAAAGGCGAAGATCCGGTACACTTTGACCACGATTGTCGTGAAGGCATTTGTGGCATGTGTTCGCTTTTTATTAACGGCAGGCCTCATGGCCCGGACGAAGAAATCACCGTATGTCAGTTGCATATGCGTAGTTTTAGCGATGGTGAAACGATCGTTATCGAACCTTGGAGGGCAAAAGCTTTTCCGGTGATCAAAGATTTGATAGTAGATCGGTCTGCATTTGACAGGATTATCCAGGCTGGTGGTTATGTGAGTGTAAATACCGGCGGTATACCTGATGGAAATGCCATTCCTATTCCAAAAGTAAATGCTGACCTGGCCATGGATGCAGCGGCTTGTATTGCATGTGGTGCTTGTGTAGCCGCATGTAAAAATGCTTCAGCCATGTTATTTGTCTCCGCAAAAGTTTCTCAATTGGCCTTATTGCCACAAGGACAGGTGGAAAGAGAAATCAGGGTACAGAAAATGGTGGAGCAGATGGACAAAGAAGGGTTTGGTAATTGTACCAATACAGGTGCTTGTACGGTAGAATGTCCCAAAGGAATCAGCCAGGAAAACATTGCCAGGATGAACAGGGAATTTTTCAACGCGAAATTCACTTCACACGACGAAGCTTAATTGTAAAAGTTTATAATATTTTAAAAAGGTTCAGGTAATCCAAATGGAGGGCTTGAACCTTTTTTGTTAAACTTTTTGTGAAAAACCTTTGCTGTAAAAGCATAAACTACTAATAGCTCCGTTTGGTAGTTTGATCAATCAACAAATACATTTTGCCACACAATGTAAACATGTAATTAATTTAAAAAAACCACCAGATCAACTTTGAAATATTGTTGCTTTACTTAAAATTCAACAAATGATCCACTTTATAATAAGGGTACCCTATCAAGGGTATTTTTGTTTTTATTTAGACTAATTCCAAATAACCTGATTTTTATCATATTACCATTCTATTTTAATGGTTAGCATTGCAGTGTTTTTTATCTCTTAACCTTTGTGTCATGAAATTAATAAAGTCCACCTATCTCTTATTGTTCCTGATTATATATTTCCCTTCCCACGGTCAGAAAGCAAACTCCGGTGCTATCATTGGCAAAGTAATCAGTCAGGGACAAAGTGTTGGTTTTATTAATATATTTATTGAAGGTACAACCATTGGAACTACTACCGACCACCAAGGGCATTTTAAATTACTTAACCTCCCCGAAGGTACTCATCGACTGACAGCAAGAGGTGTTGGTTTTAAATCAAGTTCCCAATTAATTACAGTTGGCCGAAATCATTCACAAGAAGTCTCATTTGAAGTTGAGGAAGATGTGCTAAATTTAGATGGAGTGGTAATAACCGCCAGTCGGAACGAGATCAACAGGATAGAAGCTCCACTAGTTGTAAATATTCTTTCTTCGAAGCAATTTGAAACAACACAAGCGGTATGTGTAGTAAGTAGCCTTGATTTTGTCCCTGGTTTACGAGTTGAGAACAATTGCCAGAATTGCGGATTCAGCCAGGTGAGGATGAATGGGCTTGAAGGGCCATATTCTCAAATGTTGATCAATAGCAGACCTATTTTTAGTGGTTTAGCTGGTGTATATGGCCTGGAATTATTCCCTACCTCTATGGTAGATCGCGTTGAAGTGGTGAGAGGGGGTGGCTCGGCCATGTATGGTGGAAACGCTATTGCGGGTACTGTAAACATAATCACTAAAGATCCATACCGTAACTCTTTTAGTGTAGATTCTCAAACCGGAATTATTGGCATGGGCAATAGTGAAGGAGGCAGGACGGCAATTGATCAGGTATTGAATTTGAATGCCTCAATAGTAGACAAGGACCTGAACAATGGCCTGTTTTTGTATGGTATCATCCGCAATCGTGACTGGTATGATGAAAATGGCGATGGTTTTTCTGAAATGGTGTTAATGGAAAATTTGACCTTCGGTTTTAGAGGTTTTCATAAACTTTCTCAAACCAGTAAAATATCATTGGATTTTTACAGGATTGATGAATATAGGAGAGGAGGAAATATGTTCGACCATTTACCTCATGAATCTGATATCACCGAGATGGTAGATCATAAAATCACCGGAACCAATTTATCATACGATTTATTTACCCATCCTGTTAAATTAAATAAATTGTCAATATATGCTGCAGCACAACGTGTACATCGGGACAGCTATTATGGTGCACAGCAAGACCTGGATGCATACGGACGTACCTCTGACTGGTCTACATCGATCGGCAGTCAATACACCCTAAATATCAATTCGACATTATCATTTATGGCTGGCGTCGATAATAATTTTAACACATTGAAAGATACTAAACTCGGGGCAAATGGCAATCCTAATTCATTGATAGTGGATCAGTATGTAAATACCATTGGATCATTTATCCAAAAGGAATGGAAGTCAGAACTATTAAAATTATCGCTCGGTCTTCGATACGATCATTACCTGATCAAAGATATGAAACAGGTGGA
Organism: Bacteroidota bacterium; assembly: GCA_023393375.1. Taxonomy (GTDB): domain Bacteria; phylum Bacteroidota; class Bacteroidia; order Cytophagales; family Cyclobacteriaceae; genus JAEWLI01. The sequence continues at coordinate 15,561 of JAEWLI010000075.1, read as the reverse complement.
AAACAATGAAACAAAAAATCTTTCTGGCAATGTGCTGGCTCCACGTGTAAATTTATTGTTCAGCTTTGCCCCTACCCTGCAATATAGAATAGCCTATTCCACTGGTTACAGAACACCTCAGATTTTTGATGAAGATTTACATATTGAATCATCAGGAGCAAGAACTATTGTCCACCGGAATTCCCACGATCTCAGACAAGAAACATCCCATAGTTTCACATCATCAATAAATTTTACCAGAAGATTTAATCAAATAACTACCAGCTTACTGGCTGAGGGTTTTTATACCCAGTTGAATGACCCATTTTCAAATGAATTTGAATTTGATGAAGAAGACAAGACGCTATATCAGACCAGGCAAAATTCTGAAGATGGTGCACATGTGGCTGGAGTAAATCTGGAATTTAATTCCATATTCTCCAAAGCCTTTACCCTTCAAATGGGTTATACATTTCAAACCAGTAAATATGAGACCGCAAAACCATGGGGTGAAGAAGAACACCACACCACGAGGAATTTTCTCAGAACACCTGACCAGTATGGCTTTCTTACTTTGGATTATCAGCCTTTGAAGAAGTTAAAAACGTCATTTACCACTAATTATACAGGCCGTATGTATGTGCCTCACTACGGATTGAGTGGCATGACTGCAGAAGAAAGCTTTAATTACGAAAGCGGCAACATGTCCTTTTTCAATCAAGACAGACTTAAAGAAGTGGAAGCCCTAAGTAGCGGAGATGTGATAGCTGGTGAACGGCTTGAGCGGTCAGAAGAATTTTTGATTTTTGGATTCCGGGTATCATACGAATGGCCAATGTTTAAAGGTGCTTCTACACAGTTAAGTTTTGGTGTACAAAATGTATTTAATCAAATCCAAAAATCACACGATAAAGGAATTTTCAGAGATGCAGGTTATGTATATGGCCCCTCTCAACCCAGAACGCTGAATTTTGGAATAAAAATTGGCAATTTTTGATTTGGTATTGGTTAGATATTCTTTTCGGGATAAGTAGAAAATATTCTCATATTCTCCACTGAGGAATCTATACTAGTGTTCTTCCCAATATTTAACCCCTTCATTTTCAATATATAATTTTAAATATTCTGTAAATGTTTGGGCTAAAATAGGCCATTCTGATCTTGGGTCAATTGGCGTTGAAATTCTTACCTTTCCATACTCTATACCCTTTTCGCAGGAAATAACTAATAAATCGGAATCACCTATAAACTTACCTATAATATAATCATTAATTATATATTGGTTTTTTCGAACAGTTTTTTCTTCTGTAGCTAATTTTATTGCTTCGTTTAATGGTAGAATATGCAATCCCCATTGATCAAATTCAACATCTTTGAATAAAATAGCTGACTCAGTTAATGACCAAAATTCTTTCACATCAATAGGAATATCGATATTATTAATGTCGTAGTTTAACAGTGCACCATCTGAAAAAATGCATTTCAATTTTACAGTAGTCTTTTCCCAGTTATGGATTGCAATATTTAGGTTCAGACCAATGATTCTTCATTAAATCAATATGTTGTTTTATTGTCATATATATGAATGGAAATAATATTTATACCCATTTCAGCAAACAATGGTCTTGTAATACCTGTTTTAAAATTTTTCCGTTATTAAGCAATTGTATATTATCAGATTGAGGAATCTTCTCTGATAAAATAATTAAGGTACCAGATTCAAACCTTTCCTTTATATAACTAGGAGAAGTAAAAAAACTTAATTCCCTATTTATATAATTAACCCAACCAATTTGAAAATCATTTTTATTATCGTAAAGAAGATCGAGAAAATCTCTGGGAGATAAAACACAATAGAAAGGATTCCATATCTTTACTGTAATTAAAAATATTTGTTTAATAATATCAATTTCGAATATGCTTGAATTATCATATGAATATTCAATTAATATACTATTTGGTATATCATTCCCGTACTTATATCCTTCTGGCGAAAGTATTTCATGACAACCGCCTCTTATTTTAATTGAAATTGTATTATCATTATCAAAAATAAATTGAGAATAAAATCCAGAATCAGAGGTATAATCCAATTCAATATTTCTAACTCTATTCTGGTTTAAATTGAAATACCATGCTTGATTTTTATACAGCATTGGTAATAAGAATAATTTAAATTGATCAAGCTTGTTTGGAATATTTTTAAGCATAAACTTATTATCAACAATATAAGGAGTACTATTATCGAATATTTTTGATAATTCATTTATATATCTGAACGCATTGGTAATGTATGTATCAGCGGAAGAGAAATCATTTTTCCAATAAGCACCAAAAAAGAATTCCTTTTGTTTTAACATTGATAACGAATACCTTTATATCTATTTATAATTTTTCGGAATAAATATTAACAACTTCTGACAAGGATACTGGATAGTAAATCATTTTAACCAGTTTTCTTACTTATTTGCCAATTTTTTATGACTAACTTTATGGATGTAGCAGATCCACTACATCCATATCTGTTCGCCATATTCCTTACCTTATCTGGTAAGCTTCTATAGCTTTATTCTCTTTGACTACGTATAATATTTGGTCTATATGGTCGAAGGTAAACATTGGATTTTTTGAATCTACATCGATGTACTGCTCTTCACCGGTAGTTTTATCGACCACCACAAATGATGCAGACTGAGTTTCTGGGTTTTTGGTTAGAATTAACGCTTTCCTTTCTGAATCCTGATTTGCCTGAAACCGTGTATTGATCAAACTATAAGCACCGCTAGCTACAAGCGATGATGCCGAAGCTTTTTTCTGCAGAGACTTAGACATTTTAGTATACTTTTCATTTCCCGTATAATCACCTGCCATACCATAAATCTTGCTGTCAACTGCATACAAATCAGAATATAAACTGGCGATTTCACTTGTAGCACTTAATAGAAACTTCATTCCTCCACTTAATTCTATTGCGGGATAAGATTTATTCCACAACATTCCTCCTTTTTTATCGATCTTAACCAAGCCTTGAGACAAAGAAATAAGCAGCCCATCATCATAAAGCTCCAATCCCTGAACTTCGTCACCACTGATCGGCAAATTACCGCACAATTGCGAATAGCTTCCTTGCTGAAGATTTATGTGATATGCCGCTCCAGAAGTTGTCACAACATAATAATTTCCGTTTTCGTCCACAATATATGATCCTATTGGTGATGACTTGATTTCTTTTCCCCAGGATGATTCAAGTTTTGGACCTTTTAATAAATCAAATCTATCGCTTCCGATGATAAAGACACCATTAGCAGTATTTTTTATAACAGAAGTAGGAGCACTTGACCTATTGATGTTTCTGGCTAAATAAGCACCATTGAAGTCAATGTGTTCTATTGAATAAGTTTGGTCCAAAAGCGTGTTCATGACATATCCTTGTTCTGCAACAGTTACAGAATTAACTAACGATGTACGTGTACGTGGTGGTTTAGCCCATACAGCTACACCTGTTTCCAAATTTACCCTATCTGTAGTACCACCATCATTAAAGATAAAAGCACAATCGTCAATAATTCGCATACCGGCAAAAGAACCTTTGAATGAAAGGGACTTCCAAACTTCTTTGGCATCGGATATTCCTATACAATGTATATTGAACTTCCCAAAACTTGAAGAACTGGTCATACTCATTTCGTCTTTTTCAATATTTGCATCTTTAAAAGCCTCTGTGGATGGACCTTCTACGATAAACAACCTGTCATTTTTTTCAAACATCAATGCTATGTTTTTATCATAGGCTTTTTGCCACAATACGCTACCATCATTCTTGATCAACTTAAATAACGTTTCGTCTATAGGAAAATAAACCAGGTTGTCCCTTTCGATAGGTCCAGGTCTATATGCCCCTGCGGCAAATTGATTTTTTCTTTTGCCAAGAGGCAATTCCCATTTGATTTTTTCCTCTTTATCATAATCTACTGCCACTAATTTTCTTTCTTTGGCATCATTTCCATCAATCAACAAGATCCCTTCATCCAGACAGAGGTAACGTTGATTAACCGATTTGAACCCAAACGCTTCGGAGTCGAAAAGCATTTTCCCTGTGTAAGTATTGATCAACCAGGTATTCCCGCTAAAGGTCTTCAGCAAAGCCAGTGGGGCAGTGGACAAATGTTCTACTCCATCTTCTTTCACATTGGAAATTGAAGCATTTTCCCATGCCACTTTATTTGATATCGGATCTACACCAAATAGGGCTTGATCAGTCATCACCAATAATACGCCTGTCTGGCTTACAGACATCCATTTTACAGGGTTGTTAATTTCCACTTTCCAATCCTGTGCCAACACAGTATTTCCGGCAAGGGATAATAGAAATATCCCGCAGAATAATTTAATTTTTGTTCTCATTGTTTTGATATATTAATTTAAGTTGTATAAAATATTTATAGGTGCTATATAAGAAATGAGTTTATTTTTATTAGGGATAGAGGGTAAAGATAATAATATATTTGTAATATACAAATATATGCAAAAGAAATCCAGTAACATCTATGAAGGTGAATCGTTTCTGAGTGAATCCAATGATCCCTTGTATCTTAGTAACTTTTCACCGAATTCCCTGTGATAAATTACTAAGATAAAGGCTAAATATAAAACCTCAATATACGTGTATTTATAAATTTAAGTACAATATAATTTCTACTAATCTATAACTTAGTACTTAATTACTTTATATCTCTCTCTAATGCCATCTAAATCTGTGACTAATATATATACTCCTGTATCTAGATCAGATAAATCCATAACTCCCCTACTTCGAATATGGTTTGTCTTAACTAATAAACCACTTAAATTGTATACATTAATAGTAAAATGCTTATCATTTGATATTGAAATATTGAAATAATCTTTAGTTGGATTAGGATATATATTAATCAATTTGTTATTATCATTAAAATCTATATTAAGAATATCATCATCATTATCATCTATAGCAACATCTTTCTCAACCGCTATAATTAATTCCGAAAAATCCCCATTATTATTAGCATACAAATAAAAAGGAAATGAAAATGTATAAGTTACTGTATCTAAATCAATAAGAGCACTGGTTGAATTGGCTGGTAGATGAATATCAGCAAAATCATGATATCTGCGTATTACAAATGAAGTTTCGTTATTTGAATTATCCTGCCAATTTATATGAAGTATATTTTCTTCATCAATAAAATACTCTACTTTACTAGGAGAGATAGGAGGATATAAATTATCAAGTTTTCTTGTCCATAAACTATTATCATCCCAGATATATAAGTCGTTAAAATGATTAACAATTCCCTTAATTTTTCCTGAATTTGAATAACCTTTGCTCAATCTATACCAAAGTGTATCACTATCATTCATTGATAGGCTAACGGTATTATCAGAAAATGAAAATAATAAAGAATCGAGAGAATATAAGTTATATGGCGATTTAATACTATTTAAGTAATTTTTTCCGAATACCTCTTGCCATGATACACCGTAATCATCTGAACGAACTAAGGTTTGATATAAATGGTTATTTGAATATGCCCTATACAAAGAACTCTTATAAACACAGATATCTTGATATCCATAAGTTAAATTATCAACTTTCTCCCATTCATCTCCTAACGAAGCTGTTCTATACAACCTTTTTGCATTAGACTCATTATCAATATTAAAACCTTGACATGTAACAAATAGATAATTATCACTTACATATAAAGCGGAAATATTTGAGCTTTCAAGTCCAACGTTCACTGGAAGCCAATTATTCCCTCTGTCCGAAGATCTATATACTCCACTATTCGTTCCAATAAAAATAACATTTTCTAATAATGCGATACATGAAATGTGAGTATTTGCATACTTTAGTTGCCAACTTTTTAATGGATCATTAGATATGTATACACCTGTATTATTATACATTACATGAGTTGTATCGTTAAATTTATCTATCCTTTTAAAAGAATTACCAGGAACATTTTTTGAATAATTCCATTTGGTTTCTGTGATTCCCTTATACCATATGCCTTTATTAGTTGAGATATAAAATAATGTATCATATTTGTAAAGTGCTTCTAAAGTAAATCCTGGAAATCCTTTATTAAAATCTTGAAAAGAAACATTTTCAGAGTATACTCCTATTGAATTACCTACAATAATATTTGCATTCCAAAATGTGATTGTTTGAGCATTTTGTGAAATTACTTCACTTTTGTAGCCTGTCCAGGATATTTCTGACAAATCAGTAGAATAATATAGAGAATCTGTAGAGGCTGCGAAAAGGGTATCATTATGATAGAAAATTGTATTAATATTTTTGTTAGACAGATTTTGGTTTATAGGTTCCCAAGTCGAGGCATTGTCAGTGGATATAAATATACCTTTATCAGCGGTCGATACTAACAGATTGGTACCTACCGAAATTAAGCTTGTTATACGTTTAGATTCCAATCCAGAATTTTTTGTTGCCCATGAAGTTCCTCCATCTGAAGATAGAAAAACACCTCCATTGTATGGATTACTTCCACCAGCTATTATAAAATCATTAAATGAGAGTATTTCGGATATATCTCTACTCCCTAAGTTACTGGATCTATCAATCCATTGTAGGCCATTATCCTCTGAAATATAAATACCACCTGATGTACCTGCCACTATTATATCTTTATGAGACTCTATGGAATTGACATAAGGCGAATTTAAGTTATTATTTATCTTAACCCATGATTTTCCTTTATTCGAAGATCGAAATATACCACTTGTAGACGAAGATGCGTATAAATAACCAGAATGAACTAGAATGCCAGTTACATTTGTATTAAAGGTTTCGTCTAGCTTTTCCCAACCCGTAGAACCATGTAAATAAACCCCGTTGGATGTACCAGCATATAGTGTATCTGAATGATTATATAATTTATTTACAGAAATCCCTCTTGGTGATTCAACTTGCTCCCATTGTGAATGAACTACTGAAAACTTACAGATAATAAAAGCTACAAGTAAAACTTTCTTCATATCTATCTCTTTAAAGGATGATTAACAATTACTAATTCTGATTTTAATTTTGCGTTCTAAACTCTCCTCTCTTAGTATAGGAGCATACATTTCATAATATAGCTCTATCTCTGGTTGAAATTCACTTCAAAAAAAAGCATAATTTTTGATATAAACAATAGGTGAACGGGTTGATAATTGCTACAACAAGAGGTGTTATAAAAATAATAATAATTTATTGATCATTTTGGCTTGTTTTTTGATTTTTCCCGAATTGGGAATAACTATGAAATCAAACCTGATTGATCTAAAATATTATTTCAATTTTGGAATAATATAGATAATGTGAATTTGGGATTCACAATAATGTCTTAAAAAAATGCTACAATTTTATTTTAAGATAATATTAACAATTTTCTTACATCAGGAAATCAACCGTATAATACTGAACCTCGTAAAGAATATTGGCTGTTCTGTTCCGGATAATAGCTATTGTCCAAGTCTTTTTCAGGAGCATTTATGGGGCTTAGTTGAAAACTCCATAAATGCCTGATTTAATTCTAATTATGGTTCAATCATCATGTTTTATAGAAATTATCACATTTCCCCTTTTATGCCCCTTGTCAACATACCTGTGGGCTTCCACTATTTCATCGAGGGGATAAACTTTATCAATAACAGCTGTATATTGGCCCGATTCAGCAAGCTCATTTATCAATTTTAGGTCTTCGACTTTCGGTTCGATATGGCCTTTGATTACAGATAAATATTTACCATGGGGCTTCAATAATGATTTGGCTATTGTCTCCGGCATTTTTCCCACTGCATCGAAAACAATATCATATCTTTCCTTTATTTCTGCCATATCCTTTTTGGTGTAATCGATGGTCTTTCCAGCTCCCAATGATTTTACAAGTTCCAAATTTGTATTGCTGCAAACACCTGTTATGTCGGCACCATAATATTTGGCAAATTGAACAGCAGCTGTACCAACTGCCCCCGAAGCTCCATATATAAGCACTTTCATATCTTTTCCAATCCCTGCTTTCCGTAAGAAACCAATGGCACTTATGCCCCCAAAAAGCAATGCTACTGTTTGTATATAATCAAGATTGGAAGGTTTAAAATACATAAGGCTGTTTTCCGGCAGGCATACATATTGGGCATACGCGCCAAACTTCATTCCCACCATAGTAGTAGCATAAATTTGATCACCAGCTTTATATTTGATAATTTTCCTGCCAACCTTTTCAATTTCGCCTGATAGTACCAGTCCCAGAACGGGTTTTCGAGGGTTAAATATTCCCAACGCAATCCGGGAAGGTATCCATAATAAAGGAGGTACATTAAAACTTCTCATCCTGCAGTCACCAGAATTTACTGCTGTTGCATGTATTTTTATCAGTATTTCATTGTCCTTCGGGGTTGGTTTTTCTATTTCCTTGATTTGAAGCACCTCTGGAGGGCCATATTTTGTGTAAATAACTGCTTTCATATGTTTTTAATTTTATTTTAAGCGGCCATATGAAACCTCGCTATGATAATCATCGAGTGTGTGCCAAATCTCGTCATGCTCGGTTTCATATATATTTTTTTGATTCAGAAATCGAGATTCGAAAATCAATAATTTGCTTCTACAAGGCATCAGCATGCTTTTTGCTTTTACCTCATTATGAACCTACTATGGGAAAACCCATTTCGATACCAAATTTGCATTACCATTTTGTCATAATTTTTGCCCCAAAAGCAAAAATTCCGCCAAAATGATTTAATTATTTCCTTTTTTATCACGGGTTATACCCGTGGCTACAAACATTTGACCCCTTTGGGGTCTGAACTTCCCCATAAACCCACTATTGGAATCCAAAAAGCATCTCCTGAATTGGACTAAACCAATTTTTTTAAAGCTTTTTTTAATGCGGTTTCATATGTGTGTTTTTGATTCAGATACCAAATTCGAAAATCAATAATTCGATTTGCGAATGACGATTTCTGAATGACGATTTGGGATTTATTTTTCTATTGTTTTGATTTTCCTTCATCGGAAATAGGTTGATATACAAAAACCTCTTCTAATGGCATATTGAACACCTCTGAGATACGAAACGACAATTCAAGCGTAGGTGAATACTTCCCGTTTTCAATAGCCACGATAGTTTGCCTGGTCACACCGGTCTTATCGGCCAGTTCTTGCTGTGTCATCTCATCTGCCAGAAATCTGAGCTTTCTGATGTTGTTGATTATTTGGCACTTACCCATAGTCAAAAACCTTTACGGTAATAATAAATTTTAGCAATTCCCGAAGCTACGGACGCTATGAATCCAGAAAAGATAAGCGTCCTGAACATCATCCAAATGGGCATCTTAAATGCAACTAACCCCATAGCCAGAAAAAAACCAGAGATGAATACCCAATGGGCTATCCTTATTGATCTCAACTCGATAAACTTGTCCCGCTCGTCAGAAAAACTATCTATGTCTTCGTTGGTCACTATTTTATTGACAATGGCAAATATTATATGGATAATAATTTGAGCTACGATGGAAACAGGGATTAAGATAAGGAATGACCATCCCCAAAATGAAAAATCGTTGATAATTTCTGGTTGTGCCTTAATGTATCCGTTGTAAACAAACAGCGAGTAAATTGTCAGAATCAATATCGATCCAAGCAGCGAAACAATATTCAGCTTTTCTTGTGATGACATACTTTCTTTCATAGTATATATTTTTTTACTTGATGTAAAATATTTCATACACGAAGATAAATATATTTTATATCATGTCAAATTTTTCATACATATTATTTAGAAATATTTAATTCAACTTTGCAATAATCGGGTTAAACGCCTTGGTATACACCAACACATTATCGCCAAGACTCAGACTTTCCAAATCGCTGTCGAAAGCAATCACCTTAACAATTTGATTATTCCCTGAAATTACCGTGACAATGTTAACTATATCTTGCTTTTGTATTAAAGCAATTTGACCGGTAATTTGTACCTTTCCACTTATGCTTGAATCGGCAAAAACTTCATCGGGCTTTCCGAATCGATGGATAGTTCCATTTTGAATACAAAGCACATTGCTTGCCACCCGAAATACTTCGCCTAAATCGTGACTGACCATAATAGTTGTAGCTCCCAATAGATTGTGAGCTTGAAGAATTTCATCCTGCAACGCTGAACGCATATCAGTATCGAGTGCCGACAACGGTTCATCCAGCAACATCAATTGCGGTTTACGAGCCAATGCCCGTGCCAGAGCAACACGCTGTTTTTGTCCACCTGAAAGGCCGTTGGGCTCGCGCTTTTTAAACTCTGCTAACCCAAAAATTGAAAGCATAGTAGTGATAGCATTGTCATTCTTTTCCTTTTGTGCAAAACGGATGTTCTCCTCTACGGTCATGTTTGGAAACAAAGCATAATCCTGGAACATAAAACTGATATTGCGTTTTTGAGGTATTATGTTAATTCCTCTTTTTGAATCGAACCAAACCTCATTTCCAAGCCTAATAATCCCCTTATCCGGTTTTACAAGTCCTGCAAGAATCCGCAAAAGTGTCGTTTTACCAACACCAGACTGGCCAAACAAAGCAACCAATTCGCCCGTTCTTATTTCGGTTTTTATCTCCAAATTCAGCTTTCCATTTGCGGTCAACAACATTTTTTCGATATCGATCAAGATTACACCATTTTCCATGTATCGTATTTCTTGTTTACACTATATATGATTGTCAATAATAGTAGCGATGCCATAAAAAGAATAAAAGCATATTGATTGGCTGAGGCAAAGTTGAGTGCCTGAACTTCGTCGTAAATGGCGATAGAGGCTACGCGGGTTTCTCCGGGTATATTACCTCCCACCATGAGAACAATGCCGAATTCACCAATTGAGTGTGCAAATGTAAGTGCTATAGCTGTAATCATGGATGGTTTAATGTTCGGGATCAAAACCTTGAAAAATGTTGTGGTTTTTGACTTGCCTAAAGTATAGGCAGCTTCTCTTAAACTATCTGGTAAAGATCGCAGGCCATTATTTAATGGTTGAACCATAAACGGCAGACTGAAAATAACTGAAGCGATAAGTATGCCCTCGAAAGTAAATGCCAAACGGATGTTGAACCATTCAGCAAGCCAATTTCCAAACCAATTTCGGGGACTGTATACTACCAGCATGTAATACCCGATGACCGAAGGGGGCAATACCATGGGCATGCTTACCAAAGCTTCTACAAAGGGCTTTAATCTGAAATTGGAATATGCCAGCCAATAGGCCATGGGCAAACCGATAATTGTTAAAATTAGTGTGGTGTATAAAGCCAGTTTGCCTGTTAACCACAGCGTTTGAGTAAAAGCTGCATCCATAATTTATGCTTTAATAGAAAATATATATTAGAAAATGAGATTACGGTTTTTTCAACGCTATCTGATTTGCTTTCACCAATGCTTCTATTTCATCGCCAATAACTATCTGCAGCGAATCGACTGCACGGGTCGTTAAAGCAGAGGAAATGGTGTATTTTAGAAAACCCAACTTAATCTTGCTTAGGATTTGGCCTCGCACTATTTGCATTACTTTACATTTCATACGGTTTCTTGTACTGATGAGACCTGAAAGATTTTTGCCAAGTGAGACTTCAGTCTCCTTAAATACAATTTCCACACTTTTGCCTTCGCGAAGCCATTCTGGCATAGTTGCCGATTCGATGAGCAAGGCTGAAAATCCTTGTCCATCCACATCCACATCTACCAATAAGATAGCTCCCGATTGAAGTATATGCGTTATTGTACCTGTTAATTTATTCATGGTTGTATGGGTAAGGTAAAACCATATTTTTCAAAGATTTTGCGCGCGGGACTGGCTTCAATATACTCGGCAAAGGCTAATGCAAGTTTGTTATCCTTTGCTCTATTGAGGATTACAAACCCTTGCATCAGGGGTTCATGTGATTTTTCGTCTATCAGAAAATACTTTCCATGCTTTCTCATCAATGGTGAAAGTGCCAATGACAATGCGAGGATGCCAATGTCGGCATTTCCTGTCAGGCAGAATTGCGCTGCCTGTGATATATTATCCCCATAAACCAATCGCGGTTTTACCTTATCATAAATTTTATAATATTGGAGCGACTCTACGGCCTTTTTCCCATATGGGGCATGATCAGGGCTGGCAATGGCAATTTTTGCTTTGGTGTTAGCCTCGCAAATATTCATTCCCTTACTTACATCTAACTTGGAACTCCACAATACAATTCGACCTATGGCGTACAGTTTTGGTACTGTAGCGGTAAGACCTGCCTCATGGAGTTTTTGTGGGTACATGATATCTGCTGAAAAATAGATATCGTAAGGTGCACCATTAGAAATTTGGGTAAATGCATTGCCTGACGAGCCATAAATAACCTCAATATCAGCATTCGGGTACACGTTCTTATATTGCATTACGATCTCATCCATTGCAAAACGTAAATCGGCTGCTGCGGCAACTTTTACTTTTTGTGCATGAAGGCTGCAGCTAAAAGCCATTAACAACAGGATTAGGATTGGTTTTTTCATTTCCTCATGTATTTTAATTTTTAAATCCGATATAAAGTGAAATAGATAACGAAGGTCAAAAAAAATCAAAAGTTTAGTTCTGCATTGATCTGATGGATCGTTTTCATTACTTGTTCCTCGATTAGTTTATACTCCCGCAGCATGTTTTCTCCATAAGCTGTAATTGAAGCTCCTCCACCATTTGTCCCACCCCGATACATGATAACCAATGGTTCTGGAGCCATGCGGTTCAATTCATCAATCATGTTCCATGCATGTTGGTATGATATTTTTAGCTCCTTGACCGCACTACTTAAGCTACCACAGCTGTTAATAGTATGAAGCAAGTTGATTTTTGCAATTCCCAAAAAGCACGTTCCATTTTTCATGATAGAAATATGACATTCCACTTCAACCATGGCTATTTACATCTGCATTTTTCATCCTCTTCATCGCATGGGGTACCAATGATTACTTCGGTAGATTTGATGACTGCAAATGCTGCTTTGCCTGGTTTAAGGCCTAGATCGGATATGGCATCTTTAGAGATGATGGCCGAAATGATATTGTCATTTCCAAGATCGAGAACTACTTTAGCAGTGATCAGCCCTTCTTCTACTTTCAGGACTTTCCCTTTCAATTGATTTCTTGCACTTAGTTTCATGTTTATAGATTTTAATTTAATTGATTACCATATAAAATTAGGCCTGCTAAAGAAAATTAAGTTATTTATGTTGTGCCCGCAATGCCCACGCATCCCGATGAAAGATCGGGACCAGCCACACAAGGCCTGCCGCGCCAAAGCCGCCCACCTCACAAACCCACACAACCCACCCCTGCACACCCAAACCCAAACCCAATCTCACACTCTCTTCGGTCTTTGGCGGCTCCGGCGAGCCAAAACCATCATCCAACTATTTCATAAGTAATGCACTACTTTCCAAGTATCTGTCAATTATTGTTGCAATATTTTACTATGTTCCTGCTCAATACACAGGCTTGGAATTCAGTTCCAGGTAAATATCCAACAGTTCATTTTCTGTCAATGCCCGTTTAAGTCGCCTTGCATCCAACTTCAGCTTTTCAATGACCCACTCCACTTGCCATTCATCAAGTCTAATATCGAATTGAGTAAAGAAATACACGATTTGGCTTCTGCCCGAATGTTTGCCATAACACAACTTCATTCCCGTTCCGATCTCTTCGGGCAAAAAGCATTGGTAGCTCAATTTGTCCTTCAGCAGACTGCTGCAATGAATACCTGATTCGTGGGTAAAGGCCATCTTCCCACTTATGGGTTTACTATCAGGGATGGGTTTACCTGAAAACAAAGCAACAAATCGGCACAACTCATGCAACTTTTGTGTGTTGTAGCGGACTTCTTTATTCCCCGAAACCTTCCAAGCCATAATTACCTCTTCCAACGCCGCATTCCCTGCCCTTTCGCCCAACCCGTTCACTGTACCACTGATACCCGAAGCTCCCGAGTGTAGTGCTGTCACAGCATTTGCGGTAGCCATTCCCAAATCATTGTGGGCATGAAACTCAAAATCTGTTGATGGAAAATGTTTTATCAAATTCACAAACAATTCTTGCACAGAAACCGGATTCACAATACCCACCGTATCCGCTATCCTGATCCTGTTAGCATCGTTATCAACTGCAGCATGAATGTACTCAGCTAAAAAAGTGGGATCAGCACGACTAGCATCCTGAGCCCCAATGGTAACAAAACCAAAAGCATCCCCGGCTAACTTTATAATTTCCGGTAGGGTCTTCATCACCCATCGTTGGTCTTTTCCCATTGATATCAGCAAGATTTCCGATACCGGAAATGAAATATTGACATTGCTCGTTCCGGTTGTAGCGGCATGGCGGATATCATCGATATTAGCACGACACCAGCATGAGGTTTTGAATCGGAAGCCCTGTTGGACTATTTGCCTGATATGTTCCCGCTCTTCTTTGCTAATGGCAGGCGTCCCAATCTCCAACTCGTCGATGCCGATTTCATCAAGCAGCCCGGCAATAACCATCTTTTCTTCCAAAGAAAAAACCACTCCCGGGGCTTGCTCGCCATCCCTTAATGTAGTGTCGACGATGTATTTCATTCTTGTTGTTAGTTGCTAGTTGCTGGTTACGAGGACAAGGTTAGAAGCAAATTTTGCATCTCTACATTTTCCCCTTGTGCCTTGTTCCTTTTTCCTTGCTCCTTTTCTCCTACATCACATACTTCTCCGCTACCTCCCCATCTTCCAGGGCATCTAAAATATCGTCGATAGCGGCTTTGTCCACATTTCCGTACCAGGCATTCATGGGATGGATCACCATCACTGGACCTTCTTTACATTCTTTTAAACATCCTGTAGAACAAACCAATGCGTCTATTCCCCTGTCCAATATTTCTTCTTCAAGATATTGAAGAAGTCCATCGCCTTTTTTTATACAAGCACCCTTCACTTCGCCTGTCAAGCGAAATGAGCTACAAACTAAAATATGATGTTCCGGCTTATTCATATGATTTATTGTTTTATGTTTTGTTGTTTACTGTTTTGATTAGGCGTAAAATATTGCGTCTTTGCTTTTCTTTCATAAGACGCAATATATTGCGTCTCTACGGCAAAATATTGCGTCTCTATGCCTTCGGTAACATCTGAAATACCTCGTTGATATTTCCTTCAAATACCACTGGTTCAATCCCATGTTCCTGCAACTTCTCTATTGGTGCAGGTCCAATACGTTTTGTAAATACCAATTGGCAGTCCTCGATTACCTTCAGCACCATCATGAACCTATCGTGATCATAAGGGTGGTTTTTATTTCTTAAAGAATAAATATCCACAGGCTGTCGCTTTTCCAGAAACTGTGTTTTTCCCTGGCCATATTCGTAGATGTAAAACTTTCTGGCCATGCCAAAATGCTCGTTCACATGGACGCCGTCGGTTGATGTGATGGCTAATTTCATTTTTATATGTTTAGTTGGTAATATGTTTAGCTGTTGAGTTGTTACCTCATCAATTCA
>JAEWLI010000147.1 GCA_023393375.1 Bacteroidota bacterium | reverse complement strand
AAAAAAATTAATTACTTTCATAATTGAAAAAGTTTTAGTTTGCAAAATATTTAGTACACTCTAATAATAGAGAATCGTAATTAATGTTATCAAAATCAGTTAATAAATTTTTTGACATATCAATCATCCATCAAATTTCATCGATTTAACCACCATATAGTGGCATTTAAGACTGTAGCAAAACACACCCATAATAAATATGGAACCTGCAACCATGCAGCAATTGTATTCACTTTTTTAAAGGCCAGTATCATAGCCACTATAATCCCTAACAATATGATGATTTCAATTAATGCCCACCCTGCTTCTTCGAAAGAAAAAAAGATAAAACTCCAGGCAAAATTCAACACTAACTGAACTGCAAATAATGTCAAAGCTTTATTTCTCTGTGATGAAGCTGGTGATTGCCATATCAGGAAAAGGGAAATACCCATAAGTAAATATAAAATTGACCAAACTATACCAAATAAATATCCAGGTGGATTAAATGATGGCTTTTGAAGCGATTGGTACCATTCATTTTCGTATCCCGAAGGAGCTGATCCAGAAATCCAGCCTACAGTCAAAGGAATAGCCAAACAAATTATCAAAGTAACTATTTTCTTCATATATTGAATGATGCAGTTCTACAATAAAATACCTTCGCATATGGATTTTGTTTGCCTAATGCAGAAATGCGGTGAAAGTTATTTGGAATTATTATTCACATTTATTAGATTTAAGTTGAATTGACCATCAAAAACCAAGCACCATGTTTCCCTGGACAGCCTATCCATTCCTGAGAATCACCACCATGTGGATTCTGGGCATTATTGCTGGCACAAAATGGTTTATAGGCTTTACGTGGATGTTTTATACCATTATTATACTTTTTGCAGGATTTGTTTGCCTGGCCATTTTTATTCAAAGAAAAAAATATGATATTTGGCGAACTACTTTTGGGGGCTTAATGTGCCTACTCCTATTTTTATTGGGCGGATATCATAGTTCGAATTACACACAGGCAATTAAAAATAACCATCTGGTTAAATGTGATACTATTTTAGGGTTTACGGGTGTCGTCAATGAAGATATACAGGAGACCGGAAAGTTCTATAAAACGAATATTAAAATTAGTAAAACCAAAGACCTGCACTCATGGATACCGTCTACCGGAAAGATGATCATTTATTATCCGAAATCCCTAAAGTTAAATTATGGAGATGAAATAATAGTGAATGGAACTCCTGCAACCATTCCTCCGCCTGCTAATCCCTATGAATTTAATTATCAGCATTATCTGAAATATCAAAATATCACCCATCAACATTTTGTGGCTGATCCACAACACATTTTGATAATTGCCCAGGACAAAGGATGGCAATTGTATAGAAAGATCCTGCAATTACGTGCTTATGCCACTAATCTGTTCAAAAATTATATTGGTGATAAAAAAGAGTATGCTGTGGCATTGGCAATGGTATTAGGGGTAAAGGATGAAGTGGATAATGATTTGGTTAGAGCTTATGGTGCTACAGGAGCAATGCATGTATTGGCGGTTTCAGGACTACATGTAGGTATTGTTTATGGGTTTATGCTATTGGTTTTTGGGCAAATCAGGCAATTCAAATATGGTAGAATAGCATTCGCCATCATCAATTTACTAGTCTTATGGACTTATGCTCTCCTTACCGGCTTTTCACCCTCTGCTTTACGTGCTACCATCATGTTTTCTACCATTATTCTTGCGAAAACATTTCAAAGGCAAACGTCTATTTACAACAGCATATTTTTAGCAGCATTCGTCATATTGACATATGACCCATTCATGATCTTCAGCATTGGTTTCCAGCTATCATTTTTGGCTGTGACCGGAATTGTTTACCTTACACCAAAGTTTTATCAAGTATTGGAAATACAGAATAAATGGATAGATAAAATCTGGATGTTGATTTGTGTATCTTTTTCGGCACAAATCGCTACTTTGCCTATCACTGTTTTGCATTTTCATCAAGCTCCTGTATATTTTTGGGCAGTAAATCTTGTAGTGATTCCGGCAGCATTTATTATTCTCATCTCAGGCTTGATGATGATTATCTTTGGAAATTTTGCTTGGGTCGCCTATTGGCTTGGTGAAGGAATAGCATTAGTGATCAGTATCATGAATAAAATAATTTTTACAGTCGAAAGTTTGCCGGGTAGTGCTATTTTTCCTTTACATATTACCCCCATTCAGGCATTAATTGGCTACCTGACCTTAATACTCATTCTAATGTTTTTCTACTACAAAAAATACCGATACCTGCAATTGGGGTTTATTTTTCTTGTGATTTTTGTAATAATTGATGTAATAGATGAAATCAATAAATCCAAACAACTTCAAATCGTGTTTTACCAGCTTCAGGGAAATACGGCAATAGATTTTGTGGACGGGAAAAACAGCTTTCTTTACGCTGATACAGAACTTCTTTCAGATCACCAGAAGCTGAATTTTAGTATTTTGCCCTATCGAATAACCAAAGGGCTGGATTGTAAATTTAGAAATAATGGTAATATGTTGGCAATTAAATCATATGACAGTTTCGATGTGATGGTCTTTCATGAGAAAAAGGTGGTTTATGTCAAAGATCAAATTAACCATCTTGCGCTTACAAATAAAATATCAACAGATTATTTAGTAGTTGGTAATAATTCAGTGAAAGATCTGGCTATCTTAGAAAAAAATTTTAAAACCCGGTTTTTGATTATCAATGGGGCTAACTCAACATGGTTGGTGACAAGATTATATCATCAAGCACGGGAAATGAACATCAATTGTGTCTCACTGCCTCATCAGGGAGCACAAATTATCCACTTGTAAAATAAGATGATCAAACTGGCATTCGCAGAACAATATATTTACGAACTCCCCCATGGACACCGGTTCCCTATAGCCAAATATGCCCTTGTCAAAGATCAGCTTTGTCATGAAGGATATTTGCATCATGATCAAATATATGATCCGGGTATTGCGGAAGAAAAACATGTTTTATGGACACATACTGCTACATATTGGCAAAAATTGATTAATCATGATCTATCAAAAGGAGAAATTAGAAAAATCGGTTTGCCCATTCACAACCATTCTGTAGAATGGGCCAGAAATGCAGTAGCTGCTGCCATTCAAGCAGCAAGAATATCATTGGAAAAAGGAATAGGGTTGAGTCTGGCAGGTGGTACGCACCATGCTTATCCCGATCATGGTGAAGGATTTTGTATATTAAATGATGTCGCAGTAGCTTCCAATTATCTTCTAAAAGAAAATCTGGTAAAAAAAATCCTTATAATAGATCTGGATGTTCATCAAGGAAATGGCACTGCTTCAATTTTTGCTAATAGTCCTGAGGTATTCACCTTCAGTATGCATGGTAAGGATAATTACCCATTGGCAAAGGAGAAATCAGATTGGGACATACCCCTTTCCTCTGGCACCACTGATCAGGAATATCTTACCATTCTTAAGACAGTATTAAAAACTATTTTTGATAAAACCTCACCTGATATCGTTTTTTATGTAGCCGGAGTAGATGTGCTGGCATCTGACGCCCTGGGAAAACTTTCATTGACCAAACAAGGTTGTAAAAGCCGTGATGAGCTGGTAATTGAGGCTTGTTATAAAAAGAATATTCCCCTCACTATTACGATTGGCGGAGGGTATTCACCAAAAATAAGCGATATTGTGGAAGCACACAGCAACACCTTTAAAACTGCAATTGACATTTACCAATGACGGAACTCACCACCATCTTAAAACAATATTGGGGATATGCTGAATTCCGGCCGTTGCAGGAAGATATCATTCGTTCTGTAATTAAAGGAACTGACACTTTGGCCCTTTTACCTACGGGTGGAGGGAAATCAATATGTTTTCAGGTTCCTGCCCTGGTTATGGATGGTATTTGCATTGTGGTTACACCCCTAATTGCGCTCATGAAGGATCAGGTGGAGCAACTAAAAAAAAGGAATATCCCGGCAGTAGCGGTTTATTCCGGGATGAGCTACCGGGAAATTGATATCCTTCTGGATAATTGTGTGTTTGGCAATATCAAATTTTTGTATGTTTCCCCCGAAAGATTAAAAACAGACCTGTTTCTGGAGAGGGTAAAAAAAATGAAGGTCGGCTTACTGGCTGTCGATGAAGCTCACTGTATTTCTCAATGGGGTTATGATTTCAGACCTGCTTACCTCGAAATAGCTGAATTCCGAAAAATCCTTCCGGGCGTTAATATTATTGCCCTTACCGCTACTGCTACACGGCTGGTAAAAGACGACATTTGCAATAAACTTGAATTTACAAAAGGACAGGTATTTCAAAAAAGTTTTGCCCGTTCCAATCTGGCTTACATGGTGCGTTGGCAGGAAGATAAAGATAAAAAACTGCTTGAAGCACTCAGAAATGTCGGTGGAACTGCTATTGTGTATGTACGCAACCGGAAACGCACCAAAGAAATAGCCCGTTTTTTGGTAAATCATGGTATAAATGCAAGCTATTATCATGCAGGTTTGTCCAACCAGGAAAGGTCCGACAGGCAGGACGCATGGATCAGCGGAAAGACAAGGGTCATTGTTTCAACCAATGCCTTTGGAATGGGAATTGACAAGCCAGATGTTAGACTGGTGGTTCATATGGATCTACCGGAAAATCTGGAAGCTTACTATCAAGAAGCGGGACGCGCAGGAAGAGATGAAAAAAAATCTTTTGCGGCCATTCTCATCAATGAACATGACGTAATTGAACTAAGGGAGAAGGTTTTGAAATCTTTTCCGGAGGTAGCTGTATTGAAGAAAGTATATCAATGTCTGGCGAATTATTTTAAACTGGCTGTAGGCAGTAATTTATTGGCAAGTTATGATTTTGATATCAGAGAATTTATCAAATTGTTCGATCTCGATCTTTTTGAAACATACAATGCCATCAAAAAGCTTGAACATGAAGGATATGTTCAATTAAATGAAGGTTTTTTCAGTCCTTCCAGGTTATATGCACCCGGAGGTAAAAAAGTATTGTATGAAATGCAGATTGCCCATGCTGATTATGATTTATTGATCAAAATTATCATGAGGTTATATGGTGGGGAGATTTTTTCAGGTTTTGTCCGAATCGTTGAATCGCAAGTTGCTGAATTGGCACACTTATCAGCAGATGAGGTAGTCCGCAAGCTGGAGTATTTACACAAAAACGACATCCTGATTTATGAAAAACAGAAAGACAAACCACAGATTGCTTTTCTGACACCACGACTGGATGCAAGTAAGCTGCCATTAAATACCAAACGTTATAATGAACGTCGGTCGATCGAACTTTCAAAAATGGAATCGGTTGAAGCTTATGTCAGAAATGAAACCCGATGCAGGACTTTACAATTGCTCGAATATTTCGATGAGGTAGCCTATTTACCATGTGGCATTTGTGATGTATGTCAGGAAAAGAAAAAAACGGAAATTACTTCGGATATTTTTATTCTTTTTCGGGAAAAAATAATGGCTTATGCCAAACAAGAAATTGATATCGACGAGTTACTAAACAAATTTAAAGCTGCTGAAAAAGATAATGCTCTTCATTCTTTAAGAAATATGATGGACACTGGTGAAGTAAAACTTTCGAATGCCGGAAAAATAATCATATCCGTTTAATCCTTGCCCAGAGAAATATCTTTGTACCGGTTACTTGTTTGTTATTTTAGTTTTAACTTTGGAAAATTTTTAATGACCTGGTATTATCAGGAAATATTATCAAAAAGGAGTCAACATGGAAAGTGAAATAAAAGAAGAAAAAGGGAAACCCCTTCATTTCATCGAAAATATCATAGAAGAAGATATCAAAAATCAAAAGAACGAGAGCAGGGTTCATACACGTTTTCCACCTGAACCAAACGGATATCTCCATATTGGTCATGCGAAATCCATCTGTCTCAATTTTGGTTTAGCGAAGAAATATCAGGGAAAATGCAATTTGCGTTTCGACGACACCAATCCTTCTACAGAAGATGTAGAATATGTTAATTCCATCCGGGAAGATGTGAAGTGGTTGGGTTTTGATTGGGATGACCGGGAATTTTACGCTTCTAACTATTTCGACCAATTGTACGACCTGGCGATAAAATTGATTAAAAAAGGTAAAGCATATGTGTGCGATTTATCTGCAGAGGAAGTTTCTGCTAATCGTGGTACACCCACCCAGCCTGGCAAAGAAAGCCCGTACAGAAACAGGACCGTTGAAGAAAACCTTTCGCTGTTTGAAAGGATGAAAAAAGGTGAGTTTAAGGAAGGGAGTAAAATGTTGCGTGCTAAAATAGACATGGCATCTCCCAATATGCATATGCGAGATCCGGTATTGTACCGAATTAAATTTGCTCATCATCACCGCACAGGAGATAAATGGTGTATCTATCCAATGTACGACTTTGCTCATGGGCAATCTGATTATATTGAAGGGATCACACATTCATTATGTACTTTAGAATTTGAAGTGCACAGACCGTTATACGATTGGTTCATCGACAATCTGTTTGACACAACTTACCGTCCTCGTCAGATTGAATTTGCCAGGTTAAATCTGAGCTATACCATAATGAGTAAAAGGAAATTACTTGAATTGGTAAATAAAAACCTGGTAGATGGATGGGATGATCCACGCATGCCAACTATTTCCGGTTTACGGCGACGAGGTTATACACCAGAATCGATCAGGATGTTTTCTGAAAAGGTAGGTGTAGCGAAAAGGGATAACCTCATCGATGTGGCATTGCTGGAATTCAGCATCAGGGAAGATCTCAATAAAAAAGCTCAAAGAGTAATGGCGGTATTAAATCCATTAAAACTTACACTAACCAACTATCCTGAAGGGAAAGTAGAAGAAATGGATGCCGAAAACAATCCTGAAGATGAAACCATGGGCTCCAGAAGTATTCCTTTTTCAAGAGAATTGTATATTGAAAAGGAAGATTTTATGGAAAATCCCCCTAAGAAGTATTTTAGATTATCTCCGGGTAATGAAGTAAGGTTGAAAAATGGCTACATTATCAAATGTGAAGAAGTAATCAAAGACAATGATGGGAATGTCATCGAGTTGAAGTGTACCTATGATCCAAATACCCGGAGTGGAATGGCAGAAAGTAACCGGAAAGTAAAAGGCACTTTACATTGGGTTTCTGCTGCACATGCCGTAGATGCCGAAGTGCGTTTATACGACAGGCTGTTTCATGTTGAAGATCCGGGGTCTCAAAAAGAGGGGGATTTCAAAGATTATATGAATCCTGACAGTTTGAAAATATTGGCCAATTGTAAAGTGGAACCATCATTAAAGATGGCAAAACCTGGAGAAAGGTTTCAGTTTCAAAGAATCGGTTATTTTTGTCTCGACACCAAACATACCTCAGAGAACAAGTTGGTTTTTAACCGAACGACTACATTGAGAGATACCTGGAAGAAAGATTAAGGGATTAGTGGGTTAAAGGAAGAGCGGAAATCAGCTACTTATGCAAATTTAGTCGTAAGTGGTGTAAGCCAAATGGAAGACTACAATATCATAACATTACCCAACGGTATTCGGATAGTTCACAAAGAAGTCACAAACACCAAGATTGTGCATTGTGGATTTATACTCGACATTGGCAGTCGGGATGAAGATCCGCATCAACAGGGGTTGGCACATTTTTGGGAACATATGGCTTTTAAGGGCACTAAAAAGCGGAAAGCCTTTCACATTCTCAACCGACTGGAATCCGTGGGAGGGGAATTGAATGCTTATACTACCAAAGAAAAAATCTGTTTTTATGCTTCAGTGTTATTCAAACATTTCGAAAGTGCACTCGAACTACTCACCGACATCACTTTCGATTCAATTTTCCCGGAAAAACAGATAGAACGCGAGCGAAAAGTTATCCTTGAGGAAATGGCCATGTACCTCGATAATCCGGAAGATGCTATTCAAGACGATTTTGATTCGGTAATTTTTCCCGATCATCCATTGGGATATAATATTCTTGGTACCCAGGAAAGCATCCGATCATTCTTAAAAGATGATTTCCAGAAATTTATCAATGAAAACATCAATACAGAAAAGATTGTATTTTCATGTGTAGGCAATATCAGTTTTACAAAAGTGGTGAAGTTGACACAGAAATATTTGACAGATATCCCTTCCTTTTCAGCTACCAAACAAAGAAAACCTTTTATCAAATATATTCCACAGATCAAACAAGTAGAACGCCCTCTTTCACAAGCTCAATGTGCCATAGGACGGACAGCTTATTCCATACATGATGAAGATCGTTTTACATTTTTCACACTGATAAACATTCTTGGCGGACCTGGCTTAAATTCCCGTCTGAATATGGCCCTTCGAGAAAAATACGGTTATGTATATTCTATTGATGCCAGTTTTACATCCTATACTGATTCTGGCTTGTTTGCCATATATTTCGGTACAGAACCACGTCAATTGGAGAGAAGCATTAAGCTAACATTAAAAGAATTAAGAAATCTGAAAGAAAATGCCCTCGGCTCTGTACAATTACACCGGGCTAAAGAACAAATTATGGGTCAATTGGCGATGGCAGAAGAAAATAACACAAGTTTGATGCTGATGATGGGTAAAAGTATTTTGGATTGCGAAAGAATCCAGTCACTAGAGGAAATATTTACCCAAATAAAACAAATTAATTCATCGGATCTGTTAAAAACTGCCAATGAAATGTTCGATCCTGATACTTTAAGTTACCTCACATTCGTTCCCAATTAAAAAAAATAATGCAATGGAATTTCTAAATGCTGACATTGCTGCATACGCTGAATTACACACCTCACCGGAAACCCCTGTTTTGTCAAAAATAAACAGGGAAACTCACTTGAAGGTATTAAATCCAAGAATGCTGTCCGGGCATTTACAGGGCAGGGTTTTATCATTACTTTCAAAACTACAGCAACCAAAATGTGTATTGGAAATAGGTACTTATACCGCCTATGCCACGCTCTGCCTTGCGGAAGGATTAGCTGATGGAGGCAAGGTCATCACCATCGAATCGAATGAAGAACTCGAACACATGATCAGAAGATTTGTTACAGAGGCAGGCATGGAAGATAGGGTGGATTTAAAAATGGGTGATGCCAGATCAATTATTCCAAAGTTAGATGAGACTTTTGATATGGTATTCATCGATGCTGACAAGGAATTTTATGGTGAATTTTATGATCTGGTTTTTGAAAAAGTGAGACCGGGCGGCCTTATCATTGCAGATAATGTGTTGTGGAGCGGCAAAGTAATCAAAAAAACATCAAATACCGATAAAAGCACTTCAGCAGTAATTAGTTTTAACAATAAAATCAACGAGGATCGGAGGGTAGAAAATGTTTTACTTCCGGTGAGGGATGGTTTAATGATAATAAGAAAGTTGTAACCTATGATCAGATATTTTTTCGCACTTATTTTGCTATTTTCCAGTTCGCTTATTTATGGGCAAACCTATCATACCCCTTCTCACATCAAATTTGCAGGGATGGATCTTCGTTTGTCGGAGGCATTGAGAAAAGAGATTCAGGCAGAAGTTGACGCTTTAAGCAGAAGCCCAAAATACCTGAATATAAAATTGGACAGGGCTAAATTATACTTTCCAATTATAGAAAGAATATTTAGAGAAGAAAATCTACCGGATGAATTCAAATACCTGGTACTTCAGGAGAGTGCATTGATTGCTGATGCGGTTTCTACATCCAATGCAGTGGGTTTTTGGCAGTTTAAAAAAGAATCGGCCGAAGAGGTGGGATTAAAGATTGATGGTACTGTGGACGAGCGGATGAATATTGTATCTTCGTCGAGAGGTGCTGCCAGGTACCTAAAAAAGAATAATTTTTACTATGACAACTGGGTTTACGCCCTGCTCGCCTATTACGCAGGTCGTGGTGGTGCGGAGAAAATGGTGGACAAAAAATATTTTGGTTCCAAAACCATGCATTTGGACAAGAACCTGCATTGGTATATCAAAAAATTTCTGGCTCATAAAGTAGTATTTGAGAATGCTTTAAGAGATTATCCATCACCTGATATTTTCCTGTATGAATACAATTATGCCAGCAATAAAACTTTGAAAGAAGTAGCCAGGGATTTCTCGGTCACGGAAGATGAAATGTTTAGCTATAACAAATGGCTCAAAAGAGATCGTCCCCCTTTAGATAAAGAATATACCATTATAGTACCGTTGAAAGCCGGTGCCCGTCCAGATCTTTATGCTACATCTGGTGCTCCTGCAGAAAAACAAAAGGAATCAGTGAACCATCGAATAAAAACAATAGAACAGAAGGATGAGAGTACAAAATTCCCGGAGATAGAAGAGTTTGAGGGGTTTAATGCTTATCATGTGAAAATTAATGGCAGGGAAGGTGTAATTGCCAGAAAAGAAACAGATAATGTGAGCACATTGGCGGTTATCGGGAATATTTCAAGTGATAAATTTCGTAAATATAACGACCTGAGAAACTCGCAAGAAGTACTTACAGGTCATGCCTATTATCTGCAACCGAAAAAAAATAAAGCCAAAGTCCATCACCATGTACTACAACACCATGAGGATTTATGGCAGGTTTCGCAAAAATATGGGGTGAAGCTCCAAAAGCTTTTACAGAAAAACAGAATTTCCAAACCTGAAGAAGCTAAACCAGGAATGGTGCTTTGGTTGAGGTTTATACGTCCTAAAAATCAACCTGTTGAATTCAAACCATTGGAAACACCGAAAGAAGAAATAAAGGCAACAAATACCAAAGCCATTACTGCTCCGGTAGTAACGGAATCACGTCCTGTTGCGTCAGTACCTGCTGCAGTAGAAAAACCTGTTCAATCAGCTCAACAAGAAACAATACCACAACCTGCTTCTACTAAAATCAATAAACCTTTGGAAGGAAACCTTTCTCAAACCCAAAATAATGAAACAGAAGATTTTCCTATTAATGAATCTTATGCAGAGAAAATATCATCTGGTACAGGTATCCATACAGTAGATCCTGGTGAAACCTTATATTCCATTTCAAGAATGTATCAGATCTCAATCACCCAGCTTATGAAATGGAATCAGTTGACTTATGATGATGCTATTAAAATTGGTCAAGAACTGATCGTTGATCAAAAAATGATATTACCTGAATCTGACGATCAATTTACTCAAAATAATTCCAAATCTTACATTTTCCATAAAGTGACAGTAGGAGAAACATTATATAAAATAGCCCGTCAATACAATGTAACAATTCAGGAAATAATGGAGTGGAATAACAAATCAGACTTTAAAGTTTCTGTTGGAGAAAATCTCAGAGTATCCCAATAGTCACGCAAACGGTAATATTCAACCGATTGCATACCATTACCATATGTTAGATTTGCCAATACTTTTTTAAGAAACATTTTCACACGTGTGGTGGATATTAGAAAATTTAACCTAAAAATATAGAAAACCGATTTGTTTATTACCTGATCACACACTTAACCCAATCGTTGTTTTGGTCAAAAACATATATATTTGATGCAACTTAATGTTTTATATTTTTAACAACACATAATAACCAGCAAATAAAATAAGGAACATAAAAATGGACAACATTGAAATGGTAATGCTTGTGGATGATAATGATACTGACAACTTTATCAGCCGCAGAATAATAGAAATAACCGAATTTGCCAAAAAAGTGATCATTAAGAACTCGGGGAAAAGTGCTTTGGAATATCTTGATGAAAACAAAGATAACCTTGAAAATCTTCCCGACCTGATCTTTCTTGATATCAATATGCCTATTGTGGACGGATTTGTGTTTTTGTATGAATTTGAAAAATATTCAGAAATTGTGAAGGATAAATGCAGGGTGATCATCCTTTCGAGTTCTGACAATAAACGGGATATTGATAAAATCGTAAACAATGATTATGTCATAAAATTCATTACAAAACCTCTTACAGAAAGAACTTTGGCAGAAATAAAAGTGATGTCCAACACTTAGTCTTCTAAAATAAATTTTCATAATTCAGATAAAGCATATTTTCGTATGCTTTATTTTTTTGTCGAACTTCCATTTTCCGTTTTACAGATTCGTTACATTTGACATTGCAAAATGAGGTGGTTCGCTTATTTTTGCAACCACTCAAAAAACATTCATCCTATGAAGCAGTATTTAGACCTGATGCAGCATATTTTAGATCATGGTGCAAAGAAAGATGACCGAACAGGTACGGGTTCATTAAGTGTGTTTGGTTATCAAATGCGGTTCGATTTATCAGAAGGATTCCCGTGTATTACTACAAAAAAACTACACTTACGTTCTATCATTCATGAATTGCTTTGGTTTTTAAAAGGGGAAACCAATATTAAATATTTGACAGAGAATGGTGTATCGATCTGGAATGAATGGGCTGATGAGTCTGGTGAGTTAGGACCAGTCTATGGGAAACAGTGGCGTAGCTGGAGTATGGGAAATGGCAAAACCATAGACCAGATTTCAGAACTGATATCCCAGATCAAAAGAAATCCGGATAGCAGAAGACTGATCGTAAGTGCCTGGAATGTGGGTGAAATTGAAAAAATGGCCTTGCCACCCTGCCATACCATTTTCCAGTTTTATGTAGCAGATGGACGACTTAGCTGCCAATTATACCAGAGAAGTGCCGATGTTTTTTTGGGAGTTCCGTTTAATATTGCTTCATATGCCCTTCTCACCATGATGGTGGCACAAGTATGCCAGCTTCACTTGGGAGATTTTGTACATACCTTTGGTGATGCACATTTATATCTTAATCACCTCGAACAAACCAGGCTTCAACTTACCCGTGAACCCCGACCATTGCCTAAAATGATAATCAATCCGGATGTAAAAGACATTTTTTCTTTTCGATTCGAAGATTTTCAACTGGAAGATTATGATCCCCATCCTCATATAAAAGCTCCGGTAGCTGTTTGACCTTAGCTATTCCTTACTCTGTCGCAAATTATGGCTGTGGCAATAGCGGCATTCAAAGATTCTGCTTCACCATATCTGGGTATGGTTATCTTTTCGTGAATAAATGGTTCTAATATTCGATTGATACCTTTTGATTCATTTCCAATCAAAAGGGCCCCCTTCTTACTAAAATCGACCTGATGGATATTATTTCCCTCCGTAAAAGTGCCATAAACTTTCAATGACTTATTATCTTCAAAAAACGCTATCAAATCTGTATAATAAACGTTCACCCGAACAAAAGAACCCATACTAGCCTGTAACACTTTCGGATTATACAGCTCGGCGGATGATTCGGAAGCAATGATTTGGAGAATGCCATACCAATCTGCTATTCTGATTATGGTCCCTAAATTCCCTGGATCACGTATATCGTCCAAAACCAAAACAAGTTCATCAGCAAAGGGATGGAGGGTATTTATTTTATTTTCCGCTACCGCCAGACATTCATTGTTCGACTGAAAAGACCCCATAGAGACAAGCTCTTTTTCCGTAACCTCTATAACTTCAAACTTCCCCGAAACAAATAAATTTTGATTTTTTTCAATAAAATCACGTGTTCCCAAAAGCATTAAAATACGAAAATCTGCGTTTAATAATTCGAGCGTGCTTTTAGCACCTTCAACAATAAAAGCACCTTCTTTCTTTCTGAATTTCTTTAATTGTAAAGATTTTATAAACTTTGCTTTGGCTCGTGAAATCATTGAATGATATATATTATATAAATTGAAACACCTTTATCAAATTTTGTTCCTTTTCCTCCTTGCCTCTTCCCTATCCGGGTGTATGGGCTTATCTTATTTGGATGAAGGGGACCATCTGCTTCGGAAACAGAAAGTTAAAGGTACGCAAAAAACAGATAAACAAGCTTTGCAGGAGCTATATCGTCAGGAAACCAACCGGAAGATTTTTTTCCTTCCCATCTTGCCATACGTCTATTTTTATCAATGGGGACTTAATAATTATGATCAGGAAGAACTGGTAAAGGAAAGAGAAGAAACTATTTCCTATTATGACCAAAAAATTTCGAAATTGAGTGATACAGAAAAAATAACCAAACTTGATAAGAAGAAAAGGAAAAAACTCGAAAAGATAGATAAAAAACTCGCTGAAGGAAATACCTTTATGCGTTTAGGGGAACCGCTATCCACGCTAGACAGCAGCAATATCAAATCTACCGCTGAACAAATGAGTCTTTATCTAAATACCAAAGGCTTTCTTGAATCTGAAGTGGATTACGAAGTAAAATTAAAAAATAAAAGAGCAAAGGTTGCTTATCACATTTCGGAGGGTCCGGCATATATTATCGATACCATGTTGTTTGTAACCAATGATACCAATATGGCTAATCTTTTACAAGAAAATGCGCGGCATTCGGTAATCAGACAACATAACAGATATGACCAGGAGCAATTGGTTTTGGAAAGAGAGCGAATAGAAGCACTAATGAGAAATAATGGCTACTATAACTTTAGTCGGCAATATATCAATTTCCGGGTTTATGATACACTACCAGGGCATGAATTAGTGATAGAAACGGTAATTAACAACCCTAAAAATGGTTCACATAAAATCTATACAGTAGATTCAGTAATTTTTCATACCGATGAAAGTTTAAAAGCACGTGGTATGAGAAGTCAGGGTACATATTTTAACAACAAAACCTATAAATTTTCCAACAGAAGATTTTCGGAAAAAATACTCGATCAAAGAATATTTATTGATGCAGATAAAAATTATAGCTATGAAAATACACTTGAAACCCAGCGTCAACTGGCCAACCTGGATAATTTCAAATTTATCAACATCTACTATGATAGTACCGGAAATAATTTTATAGCTAATATTTATGCCAGCCCTCTTAATAAATTTGAAACCACCAATGAAGTAGGATTGGGAATTATAGTTTCTGAGGGTTTCCCTAGCCCTTTTTATAGTTTTAGTTTGAAGAATAGAAACGTATTTGGAAGTCTTGAAAACATGGAACTTAGTGCCAGGGTAGGAATTGAAGGACTTCCCTCGGCTACAGATGCCCGCCGGGTATATAGAAGCTTTGAGGCAGGGGGCAATTTTTCCTTAACCTTTCCTCAGTTTGCCCTTCCACTCGGTACATCTTTAAAACGACGTTTAGGAAATATTAACCCAAAAACCAAAGCTGTTGCCGGTGCAGCTTTTACCAAAAGGCCTGAGTATCAGCGGAATACATTCAATACTTCCCTTTCATATTCCTGGCAAAAAGGATTGGAGAAGTTATATAATTTTACACTCATCGACCTCAACCTGATCAATTCCAGATTTGACTCTACTGCTATTTCTAGAGAATTTCAGCAACAATTACGTGAATTTGCCAATGCAGGCAACCTGTTGATCAACTCTTTTGAACCCTCATTTATCAATAGTATGGCATTTTCATTGATTTATAATTATAATAATTACGGTTTATATACCCGTAAGTCTTCTTTATTAAAATTGTATGTCGAAAATGGTGGTACAGTACCCGATTTGAGCACGATAGGTGTACTTGATCATCTGCAACATTATAAATATTATAAAGTATTTGTGGAATGGCGTTTGTTTCGACCCACAGGCAGGACTACCAGCACAGCTTTCCGTACTTTTCTGGGAGTAGCTAATCCATTCAGTGAATCGAAGACATTGCCTTATGAAAAGTATTTTTTTGCAGGTGGAAGTAATGGTATCAGAGCATGGCGTCCCCGACGTTTAGGGCCGGGATCTTATACCCCCACTACTACAGTGGATGGTGTTCAGGAATATAATGATAGCCTGGAACAACCTGCAGAGATTTTGTTTGAGGCGAACATGGAAATAAGAAAAAAACTAATCAGATTTTTGGAAGGGGCTTTTTTTATAGACGTTGGCAACTCATGGACACTCAGAAAAAACATTCAGGACGAAGATGGGACTGTACTGAAACCAGGAGCTGATTTCAGCTTGGACCGGTTTTATAAAGAAATAGCTGTGGGCTCAGGATTTGGTTGCCGACTGGATTTTTCTTTTCTCATTATCCGGTTCGATGTAGGTTTCAAAATCTATGATCCTGCCCGACCAATTGGTTCAAGATTCGTACTAAGCAACAATTTTAATGCTCCGCCATTTCATAATGCGGAAAATTATACATTGAACCTTGGGATTGGATATCCATTCTAAACAAGATAATATAATCAAGACAATCATAATAATTATATATTTGCACATTACTAAGAACCGCCATACCCAGTGGAAAAGCTAATTGAATTTATAGATACTGCTGATCGAAATTTGTTTATTTTCTTAAACAGCCTACATCATCCTCATTTGGATTTTTTCATGTACTGGATGAGCGACCGATGGATTTGGATTCCCTTCTATGCGGTATTGGTTATTATAATTGCTTCCCGGTTTAAATGGAAAAGTATATTGATTGTTTCATCAATAGCTGTAACTATTATTCTTGCCGATCAGATCACTTCTGGAATAATGAAACCGTTGTTTGAACGATACAGGCCTTGTCATGATCCGGAATTATTGGCTATAGTGCATACATTAAACCATTGTGGTGGAAAATTTGGTTTGGCATCTTCTCATGCTGCCAACACTTTTGCTTTGGCCATGTTTATTTGGATGCTGTTCCGAAAATATTATTCATGGACCTGGCTCATTTTTTTATGGGCAGCTGTAGTTTCGTATAGTCGAATTTACCTGGGAGTGCATTATCCTGGCGATATCCTTCTGGGGGGGATAACTGGAATTTTGGCAGCTTATTTGGTTTTTCATTTTTATGAATGGATAAACATAAAATGGGGAATAAGGGCAAACTCCCAAAAAACCTTTTAATGGCGAATTAGTTAATGGCAATATCACCAATTAGGTTATGCTTAAAAATTTTATTCAATTTTCTGGGATATTTGTTTTAATAATTGTAAGCTCCTGTAAAGACGATGAACCAGGGCTAAACAGGGATGCTTTAATAGCCCAACCCTGGAACCTGACTGAATTAAAATACACCATTGCTCAAGGCTTTACGATAGATGGGTTCGAACAGTTGGAAGAATGTAACAAGGACAATCGCTTTGTATTCAATGACGATGGTGAATTACAGGTTTTAGAACATACGCTCATTTGCCAGGATTCTCCTGGGGAAATCTTAGCGACAGGCACATGGTCGTTAGAATCATCTATCCTCAACATCAGTTCGGATTATTTTTCCAGATTGATTGAAGCTATGGCGCAATCCTTTCCAGGTAATTTTGAATACGATAACAACACCTTTGGTTTTGAAGTAACACAATTGACCACAAGTACTTTAAAGCTTTTATATAAAGAACAACATTCTGATCCTTCCACTGGTCTCACTTATGATATTGACATAAACCTGACATTTCAAGCTGTAAGTAATTAAACTTCCGAATAATTCAGTAACAGCGTTATCAACAAACCTACTCCAATGGAGATAGCAAAGCTGAGCATGGTTCCAATCAATATATATTCCCCAACCTTTCTTTCCTTATTTTCCTGGATCTGATTAAACCGAAAAACAGATTTTGCCGCAATCAAAAACCCAATGGCTTCATAACGACCTATAATTACAAATGTCAGGATCAATATTCTTTCCAATTGGCCAATGGTTTTCCCGGCTTCATACAGTCCATTGTCATTTATTTCATTTTTCCAGTTTTTTGTATAATAAGCTATTAATAGTCCGGCAGGCCATATCACGAAGATATACCCAGCAGTAACTGCCCATGCATCCAGCGAATTAAAGAGATGATGTAAATAACTGCCTATACTACTGGTTTCGGTGAGGAATTGCCAAACGAATAACAAAACAATAAAATGTAAAATCTGATCAGTCACGAATGATCGAATCCCCTCCTTCTGATAAGTTTTCCAGACATCAATCACTATATGTGTCAAACCCACAACAAAAATCACCCACCATTTCCCCCAATCGGCAACAAACAAATATGCCAACACTCCACTGAGCATTCCATGGAAATACAATTTAATGGATCGGATTTTATTTTTTTGTTTATCCAAAACCCAGCCTTTGGGTTGCAACACGAAATCCACGATCAGGTGGGAAACTATTAGTCGGATAAAAAGCATCATTTCATACAATTTTGAGTAAAATATAGACCGGTTTATTTAATTAAATGCTCCCGGATAATTTGTTTATACCTTTTCAAATAAACATGAATGGCATTCCAGGAAGCAGCCATCATACGCTGATTTACTGCAGATTGGGTGATATTCAATTTTTTAGCGATTTGAATCTGGTTTTCACCATTTATGGCCTCTATAAGTACTTCCACTTGTAACCTCGTCCACCGTTTTACCAATTCCTCGGCCAAAATAATCTCTGTATCCAATTCATCATTTACCTTTTTCCAGGGTGTGATACATACTATTCTTTCATCCTTTTGCATCTTGTCAAGATAAGGACCTGAATTTCGGTATGCAGGCCCATCACTTTGCAAAACTTTATCAGATTCATTGTCAATAGTTCCTATCCCAATAGCCAAACGACAATCCAT
This sequence comes from Bacteroidota bacterium, assembly GCA_023393375.1. Taxonomy (GTDB): domain Bacteria; phylum Bacteroidota; class Bacteroidia; order Cytophagales; family Cyclobacteriaceae; genus JAEWLI01. Next base: position 877 of record JAEWLI010000147.1, on the reverse strand, counting down.
AACGACATTTGTTTTGGGTGTTAATAACCGGGTTAGCATTCTGATTTGATAGGCAATGTCCAATGCCTGTAGGGGATCATTTAACAGTCCCTGAAAACTGTCCCCTCTGTAAATTTCCATCCGGCCATTGTGGTTTTTGAATAACCTTGAGATAGCTCCAAGCACATTCTCCTTAACTTCTGAAGAGAACAAACTTGAAAAAACCACATCTCCGGTTATAATTGCTTTCATGACATCATATTTTTAAGCAAATATAAGGCATAAAACTAATAGATACTATATATAAGGCCAAATTCTTATATATTGCATTTATAAGCCTATAATCTTATACTAGAACACTATAAGGTTTTTAACTAACTAATATTAATTTACCTATTTTTTTAACTATGCATGATAAATATGAGTTAAAGTTAAAAATCATTTTATAAAAAAAGAAAAAGAAAGAAAAGAAATATAATTATTTATATTATATTTGTAAATATTAAATGTTTAATGAATATCTAACGTATATGTTATCATTTTATCACTATAGCAAGCTTTCCCCTACCAAAAAAATAGATTATCTCAACAAAAGAGGGCATTACCTGTGCAGTCGTACTTTTTTGAAATATCAGATTAAACTATATTATGTAGACGATTTTTATGCAGAAATATGGATTGATCCAAATAATAAAGTCTTTAATATCTTCCCATTCACTACTACCCGTTGTTTAAAACCATATTTAGACCTGATTGACATTTCTGATGTTTCTTTAATCTAAATACTATTAAATTGGCAGATTAACCTGATTGATGTAGCAGCAAAATTTATATTTTTTGATGATAAAAATCATGTGATAGTTGTGACTGCATGAGTTAACTTTACGGCGTCTTAATA
>JAEWLI010000104.1 GCA_023393375.1 Bacteroidota bacterium | reverse complement strand
ATTATAGAGAGAAACTCAGAGCGGGCAATTGTCAACTTAAACTTGAATCTGAAACGAATAAATCTATCCAAGGGGATTTACTTAATAACCTTAAATCTATCTGAGAGGATTAATTATAAACCTATAGCCAAATTACAGAATGTTAAATCATTCCAAGTAACTTCCAAAAGAGATGTGTGGCCTCCTTTGGAGTTGGAGGGGAGCTGGAGATAGGCATAATGGAAATACCATGAATGTAAAAATACCTTTTTTCCGATTTGAAATAAAAATTCATAGAGTTTTTGATAAACCAGTCAAAAAGGAATCTGACATTTTTAAAGTTAATAAAACCTACGACAAAATTTTCTGTGTTGGATTTAATAAAACTGGTACTACTTCGATAGGTGAATTTCTAAAAGTTTCTGGTCTAACCTTGGGGAATCAAGCTGTTGCTGAAGTGTTGGGAGAAGATTGGGCAATATATAAACGGGCGGAGAGGATTATAAAATATTGTCATACTGCTGATGCTTTTCAAGATGTTCCTTTTATGTATCCTGGTTTATATAAAGTATTGGACAAAGAATTCCCAAATTCGAAATTTATTCTTACCGTAAGGGATAACGCCGAACAATGGTATGATTCTTTGGTGAGGTTTCATACGAAGCTTTTTTCAAGTGATAAATCAAGAACTCCAGATGAAGAAGATAAAAAAAATGCTTTGTATCGTTACAAAGGATATATAATGGATAATTCAAAATATTTCTGGGGCTATCCTCAAATCCCATTATATGATGAGACTGCATATAAAAAAATGTACTTAGAGCATAATCAATCGGTTAGAGAGTATTTTCAAAAGCGTCCAGATGATTTTATTGAAGTAAATGTTGCAAATCAATCAGATTTCTCCACATTGTGTAAGTTTTTAAATATTCAAACCAATAGGAATCAATTTCCTTGGGAAAACAAGACTTAATATAACCACTCAGAAAAGCAATAAGGAGCAAGATTTAAATTTTAAAAAATAAAAAATTGGATCAACAAATTAAAAATGTCTTTGTCACACAACCTTCCCTACCGCCTTTAGAGGAGTTCACACCTTATCTGAAGGAAATTTGGGCTTCCAAATGGCTCACTAACAATGGGAAGTTTCATAAAGAGCTGGAAGCGGCATTATGTGAATATCTTGGGGTGAAACACATCTGCTTGTTCAGTAATGGAACATTAGCCTTGATTACTGCTCTGCAAGCATTACGAATAACCGGAGAGGTGATTACCACACCTTTTAGTTTTGTAGCCACTACGCATTCACTGTGGTGGAACAATATTAAACCAGTTTTTGTGGATATTGAGACCCATACTTTCAATTTGGATCCGGAAAAGATAGAAGCTGCTATTACACCTCAAACCACCGCCATTTTACCGGTACATGTATATGGCAATCCTTGTAATATAGAAGCTATTCAAACTATAGCAGATACCTATAACCTAAAAGTAATTTATGATGCCGCACATGCATTTGGCGTACAGATAAACGGCAATTCTATCCTTAACTTTGGCGATCTAAGTGTTTTAAGTTTTCATGCAACGAAAGTATACAACACCTTTGAAGGTGGTGCCATCGTCTGCCATGATGAAAAGATGAAACGCCACATCGATGATTTGAAAAATTTCGGTTTTAGAGGAGAGACAACTGTAGTAGCTCCTGGGATTAATGCCAAAATGAATGAAATACAGGCGGCTTTTGGATTGTTACAGTTGAAATATGTAGATGAGGCAATTGCCAAAAGAAAAGTCATAGCTGAAATTTACCGTGAAGGCTTAAAAAACATTTCTGGTATTGATTTTATGAATGATTTGGTCAATGTGAAACATGCTTATTCCTATTTCCCAATACTTATTGACGAATCTCAATATGGAATATGCAGAGATACACTCTATGCGCAATTAAAAGAGCAAAATATTTTTTCACGTCGTTATTTCTATCCCCTAATTAGTAATTTTCCCACTTATAAAGGGTTGTCCTCAGCCTTACCTGCTAATTTAAAAATAGCTAACGAAATTGCTGAAAACATTCTTTGTTTGCCTATTTATCCTGATTTGGAAATTGAAAAGGTAAATGAGATAATAGGATTAATAAAGATGATATATGCAAATGGAAATAACTGAGAATGAGCGATAGAGAAATTTATATTCTTGGAGTAGGTAACAATACTGAGGTTTACATAGATTTGGTAGAGGCTTGTGGATATAAACCCGTAGGGCTATATCATTACAATGAAGATCGAATAGGAGAAAGACTTCATGACATTCCTATTCTTGATTCCAATAGCAATCTTTTTAAAAATTCACTAGAAGGAAAGCTATTTGCTATAAGTGTTGGTGATAATAAAATCCGGACTTATTTAGCTAATATGATCCGTTCTTTAAATGGTAAACTTCCTAAGTTAATTCATCCAACAGCAATAGTGTCTAAATATGCAAAGGTTTCAGAAAGTGTTGTAATACATGCAAATTCAGTTATCCAAGCTGGTGCTGATATTGCTGAAGATACAGTTGTTTCATATAATGCTTCTGTAACACATACAAGTAAAATCGGTAAATCTTGTTATTTGGCAGCGTACGCTCATGTTGGTGCTTACGTTTGCGTTTATAATAATGTTCTGATTGGACAAGGTGCTATAATTGTTTCGTCTAAAGTTGATTATATTGGTGAAAATGCCATTATTGGGGCAGGAGCGGTTGTAACAAAAAACGTAGAGAATAATCAAGTAGTGGTTGGAAATCCTGCTAAAGTGATAAGGTTAATATGAATCAAAAACCACTCGTTAGCATCTGCTGCATTACTTTTAACCATGAGAATTTCATTAAAGATGCCATTGAAGGATTTTTATTACAAAAAACCACTTTTCCAATTGAAATAATTATTCATGATGATGCATCTACTGATAAAACAAAAGAATTTATAGAAATATATCGTAATAAACATCCAGATTTAATAATTCCTATTTATCAAACTGTAAACCAATATTCTCAAGGAATAAAACCTTTGCCAAATTACGTATTTCCAAGAGCACGAGGCAAATACATCGCCCTTTGCGAAGGTGACGATTATTGGACCGATCCTTATAAACTACAAAAGCAGGTTGATTTTTTGGAAAACAATGAGGATTATATTTTATGTTTTACTAACACAAAAATTATAAATTCCGCTGGTCAAACAATTAAAGAAAAGTTCGTTGATATTTATAAAAAATCCTCTTTCGATCATTATGATATGCCAATATTTGCGCCAAGCCTTACACGAGTTTTTAGGAATAGACATTTAGAAGGTCTTCCTTTAACAACTGTACCTGGCGGTGATACTTATTTACTAGTTTGGCAATCTAAATTTGGTAAAATTAAATTTATTGATGAAGTTACATCAATATACAGACGGCACTCCCAAGGTATTTATAGCTCCCTCAATAATTTTCAAAGGCTTGTGCATCAATATGAGACAAGATATGGATGTTTAAATATTGTGCAAAAAGATCTTCTTCCTAAATTTTATAAAGAACTTCTTGGACTATTATTGAAGATGACCGAAATAGGAATAGCCGGGTATAGTAAATATTTGAAAATGATTTTTTACAGTTTAAAAAGTGACTGGAAGTATCTTTCTATTAGGAATAATTTAATAATAGTATTCGTGCTATTACTATTAATGTTGTTTAATTTAAAATATAAAACTCATTATATTAGATATCTTACAAAAAACACCTTAAATAAAATTATAGTTTGTGATTCAAAACTTATTTAAAGTCTCAGTTATCATCCCTGTCTACAACGCTGAAAAATATGTAACCGAAGCAGTTGAGTCGGCACTGAAGCAACCCGAAACAGGCGAAGTACTCCTAATTGAAGATAATTCCCCTGACAATTCTTTGGCTGTTTGTCAGCAATTGGCATCTAAATATGAAAAGGTGAAGCTATTTCAGCACCCAGACCAAGGTAATCATGGGGCTGGAGCCAGTCGAAATGTCGGGCTACTTAATGCACAGTACCCGTACATTTGTTTTTTAGATGCAGATGATTACATGCTTCCTGACAGATTTAAACCTGCTGCTAAAGTATTTGCTGAAAATCCGGAAGCTGATGGGGTATATGATGCGGTAGGTATTGATTTTACAAATGATGAAGCGAAAGAAAAATGGTTAAAGTGGAAAGGGTATTCAATTACTACTATAAAAAAAGTTCTCCCTCCAGAGGAAGTGTTTTATTGTCAGGCACTTGGACGTAATGGCTATTTTCATACCAATGGCATTGTATTAAAAAGCAATGTTTTTAAAGAAATAGGTTTTTTTGATACCGAGCTAAAATTGTCACAGGACAACCACATGTTTATCAGAATTGCAGCAATATATAAGCTGTATCCAGGAAGTATAGTCATTCCCGTAGCAATAAGAAGAGTACATGGTGAGAATCGAGTATTGAGGTCTAAGGATGATGTTAAATTCTATAGTATAATATTATGGGAAAAGCTATATTTTTGGAGCATAGATGCCAAAATAAAAAAGTCATTTAAGCAAGTCTTATTTAACAATTATTATATTTCAAGCAGATCAAATGGCGTTAGCATAGGTTCAATCATTAGAAGGAATATTTTTATTACTATATTTTGGAAATTTTTGATAACAAGGTTAAAAAATAGACTAATAAGTTAAGATTTTAATGAAAGCATCAGTAGTAGTTTACACTGCAATATTTGGTAACCATGATATCCTGCAGATTCCATTAAATTACAGAAAAGGAGATAATAGTATCCAATACTACTGCATAACGGATGACATAAATTTTAATAACGAGGTTTATGAGATAATTTATGTAAATCGAATGTATAAGGATATCACAAAAAATGCAAGATATTATAAAGTGATGGGACTTAAATCATTTGAAGAATTCGACTATTCAATATGGCATGACGGTAATATAACAATTGATCATTCACAAATATATAATTTGATTGATAGTTTAAAGGATGGAGTTATTTCAGTTTTTGTTCATCCACAACGAAATTGTCTTTATGACGAGGCTATTTCTTGTATTAAATTAAATAAGGATTATTCGTTAAGGATTTTTCTACAAATGGTTTATTACTGGATGAAGGGATTAAAAGGGAATAGTGGCTTGGTTGAAACGGGTATATTAGTCAAAGATAATTTTAAATTAGCTAATTCATCATTCAAAAAAATATGGTGGAACCAAATCTTAAATTTTAGTCGAAGAGACCAAATCTCGATAATGTATGCCATAGAACGGTCCCAAATAAAGACATCCAGTTTAATAGGTCGTGGCGTTAATAATCCCTATTCTATTTATATTGGCCATAATAAAAAACACTATGATGATACGAGCATTTATAAATTATTCAACGGGAGTTTTATCAAAAAGGTAGTGATAGCGGTGTTAGTAAAGTTAAAAAACAGTTCTTTGTAATGGTTTTGTATAAGGTTTATGCCATAGTAGTTACATATAATGGCTCCAAATGGATTAATAAGTGCTTCGGAAGCCTTCTAAACTCGACAATCCCATTAAAAGTTCTTGCCATAGATAATTTATCAACTGATGGCACTCCTGATTTAATCAGAAGTAAATTTCCTAGTGTACAGGTTATAGAAGCTGGACAAAATTTGGGATTTGGAAAGGCTAATAATATCGGATTAAAGATTGCTTTAGAAGAACATGCTGATTATGTATTTTTATTAAATCAGGATGCTTGGATTGAACCAGAGACGATAGAAAAATTATTTAATGTGCAGAAGGAACATCCTGAGTATAATTTATTAAGCCCTATTCATTTAAATGCTAATGGAACCGCAATAGATTTATTTTTTCAAAATTACTTATCAAATGCTTTTACCCCTGGATTTTATTCGGATTTATTTCTTAATCAGACAAAAATAATTTATGAAACAAAATTTGTTAATGCTGCGGGATGGTTCATTACTCAAAAATGTTTAAAAGAAATAGGTGGATTTGATCCAATTTTTCAACATTATGGTGAGGATGAAGATTACATTCTTCGAATGCAAAAAAAATCTTTAAAAGTAGGAGTTGTAATTAGCTCCATATTATACCATGATAGGGTTCAAGATGGGCAAAGGAACAATATGTATGAAAAGAATGAAGTATTTAAACAAGCTATTCTTACCATAAGAAAACAAAAACATAAACCTTCTCGATTTTTTTTATTTAGAAGAGTTGTATATAATTATTTTGGTTTATATTTTGTGTACCTAGGCAGGAATAATAGATTAAAGGCATTAATTACTATGGATATTATTTTCCTCAAGTATTATAAAAACAACTTATTTAACAGCCAAAAAGTATTGCTAAATAATAATTGATGTAATATGATTTCCCCCTTAGTTTCGATAATTATTCCATGTTTCAACCGACAAGATTTTATAGGTATCACTATTGAATCAGTAGTAAAGCAATCATACGAGAATTGGGAGTTGTTTATTATCGATGACGGTTCTACTGATAATAGTAAACAAATAATTGAGAATTTTTGTAAAGAGGATTCCCGAATTCACTGCATTGATAGAAACCGTTTACCTAAAGGTGCTCCTACTTGTCGTAATATAGGCTTAGAGACGTGTACTGGATCTTTTATTATATTTTTAGACTCTGATGATTTTTTAGCTTCTTTTTGTTTACAAAACAGAGTTGAGTATATGAATAATAATTCTAAATTAGATTTTGCTATTTTTGATGGCCTGATTTTTATTGATGAACCATATGATTCAAATGTACTTATTTCTAATTATAAAGATAAAGAAGTTATTTTACAATTTTTGAAATTTGATATTCCCTGGATTACATTACAAGCATTTTGGAGAAGATCTTTTTTATTGAACAAAAATATTAAATGGGATCCTGTACTTAAGGCATATCAAGATGTGGATTTTCACTTAAAGGCAGTAATTTCAGATAATAAATATTCTTTTGCAGATTGTAAACCGGATTGTTTTTGGAGACAACATATTGGAGATTCTATAGGAAAAGATATCTTCAAAAAGAATCTTATTGAGAGCCACATACATCTTTATTGGAGTGTTTCTCAATTACTAAGTCAAAATAAGATGCAAAATAAAAAAGCTAACTTGTATTGGTCTAGATTTATAATTGGCCAACTTGTAAAGCAAGTTTTTCTTAAAAATTTTGATCAATGTAATCAGATCCTCAAATTAGTTAAAAGAACAAATCAATTAACGAGACTCCAATTTTTTTTACTTGAAATGTTAGTCAATATTAATAGCTTTTCTTACAAAAATAATGTTCCTTTTATTAGAGGTTTTATTTTAAACATGTATAAATATATCTTGTTAAAAAATTTTTTTACATTAAATACAACTTTATATTTTAAAAAACATAGGTACTTAAATGAAATCTCCTAATGTATCCATTATAACGCCAACTAAAAACCAAGGAAATTATTTAGAAAAATGCATTCTATCTGTATTATCCCAGGATTCTAATATTATTGAATATATAATTATTGATGGTAGTAGTACGGATACGACTATTGAAATATTAAAAAAATATGAACATGAAATAAGCTACTGGATTAGTGAACCTGATAAGGGCCAATCTGATGCTCTTAATAAAGGATTGAAAAAATGTACTGGTGACATTATTGGTTGGATAAATTCTGATGATTATTACGAACCAAATGCGTTATCTCATGTTGCTCAAATTTTTAATGAAAATCAAAATATAAATGTGGTATACGGTAATTGTAGAATGATATATCCAAACTCAACCTGTGTTGTAAAACCTTTGAAAGTAAACTATTTAAGTCTACTTCAGTATTGGAGACCATATTTTTTACCTCCTCAACCATCAATTTTTTTTCGTAGAATTGCTTTAGGTGATTTCTGGTTTAATGAAAATCTGCATTATGGAATGGATTTACAGTTATGGTTACATTTAGCTAAAGAAAATAAATTTCATTATGTGGATCGGATTTTATCTAACTACCTGGTACATGAAGAATCCAAAACAGGTGGTATAGGAAATTGGAATAAATTTTATGCGGAATGGAAAGTGCTTTGTGAGGATGAAATTAGAGCATTATCAGGTGTTGATCGACTCAACCTTAAATTCAGAAAATACATGTATCTTCTGAAAAGGAAAATTAAAAAATGAATATACCACTTGTTTCAATCATTATTCCAGCTTTTAATAGTGAAGATTTTATTCAATATACACTTGATTCAATTATTAATCAAACCTATAAAAACTGGGAAGCAATTATAGTTGATGATGGCTCAACTGATAATACTTCTAATATTGTAAAAAGTTTTCTTATTGATAATAGGTTTAAGCTAGTACAGATTCCTAATAGTAAACAGGGTAAGGCAAGGAATATAGGAATTTCACAGTCTAATGGTGATTTCATTGCATTACTAGATTCTGATGATATTTGGGGGTCAGATAAATTAGAAAGGCAACTAGATGTTTTATTGAAGAATAATTATAGCATTGTATTTTCACAAGGTTTTAATTTTTATAATAATACGGATAAAATAGTTAATAAAGATTCATTTATTGGGATCCTTGAGGGAGAATCGGGCATTAATCTAGTGATCAGTGGTAATAAAATTATAGCTTCATCTGTGATTGGAAAGAGGTCAATATTCATTCGATACCCATTCACAGAAGATCATTCATTACAGAATTGTGAAGATCTTTATTTGTGGTTTCAAATTTTATACAGCGGGTTTCAAATTTTTGGGATGAAAGATAGGTTGGTAAAATACAGGATCCATGAAAAAGCATCAACAAGTATAAATATTTCGGTAATTATCCCTGAAATTAATATATGTTTATTGGAACTAAATAAAGCTAATCCAAGATTAAAGAGAATCCTACTTAATAAGCTATATAGAAATTATAATAGATTATTAACTTATTACCGAATAAGAGAACAAGGATATAATTTACAAAAAACCATTGAAGAAATTATTTCAAAGAGAATTTTATTTGTTAATGGGTTGTTCAAATTACTTTACTTTATTCATCCGACTTTATTTATTCTTGTTTTAAGGTGGTACAGTAATTTATATAAGCTTAAAATATAAATATTATGTATAATTCATTTCCTAGTTTTTGAGTATAATAATAAATGGCTAAAGGTTCGCGATACATAATATTTTTTCTTCCCTATAGTACAGGTGGTGTTTCAAAGGTTGTTCAGAACCTTTTAAAATATCGTTCTGATTTTATAAATCAATATAAAGTAGTACTAACTAGGTTAAACCAGAAGACAATAACGGAGGCAGCTAATCTTAATTTTTTCAAAGCCGAAACAGAAATATTTAATTATCATTCTTCAGAAAATTTATATTGTGTATTTGAAAGGCTTCGAAATTATATTCCGGATGAAGAAAGTATCCTTATAGCAAATGATGGCTTGGAGCTTCGAATGATCAATGCACTTAGAATTCCTAATCCTCTGATTTATATTGTTCATGGAAGTAATAACTATTATTATGGGTTGATTGAGCAATTTAGGAATTCTATGGATAAAATTATAACTGTTAGTAGTTATATTAAGGATCAGGTTCAATCAAAATGGCCTACAGAAGCATTAAAGGTTAATTTTATCCCCTTTCCTGTTGATGATTATAAATTAAGCAGAAATCAATTTTCAGTTTCAAACCCTGTTAAAATATTATTTGTAGGTTCATTAATGGATAGTAAAGGGGTATTATTATTACCTGAAATTGTTAAAAGACTCGAAAGCTGTAGTATTAAGGTGGAATTGTTTGTAGCAGGTGATGGACCGTTATTTAACTTTTTGTGTACATCGTTTAATAAGAAAGATAAAGTACATTTACTTGGCCATGTTGATAATATGAAATTATCAGAACTTTACAATCTGGCTGATATTTTAATTTTACCATCGTATTCTGAAGGTTTGCCAAATGTAGTAATTGAAGCAATGAAATGTGGTTGTATTCCATTAGTAAGTAATTTACCATCTGGCATTCCGGATATTATTCAGCATGGCTATAATGGTTTCGTTGCTGATATCGGTAGCGTAAGTGATTTCTCAGATAAAATAATAGAAATAGTAGGTAACTCCTTAATAGAAGAATTAAGAAAAAAAACTATTCAAACTGCAAATCAAAATTTTGATCCATATGTGCAAGCCAAAAAATATATAAATGTATTTAATAATATATGCAGCTGCAATAAATCTTTCAATACCAGAAGGCCAGGAGGTGTGTTTAACCAATCTTGGCTACCTAATACTCTGGTAATGATGATCAGGAGTATGAATATCAGCAAAAAGTTTTAAAGCTATAGTTGATAACCCATCCGATGAGAGTATACGCTAGCATAAATAAAGGTTCGTTATTTATATTAGATTTTTATTATAAATCGATTAAATTTATTTATTGAACTACCCGGATAAATCTTGAATATGACAATTAATTATAATTTAATTTATGATATAGGAATGCATAAGGGTGAAGATACAGAGTATTATCTTCACAAGGGTTTTGATGTTATAGCTATAGAAGCTTCTCCTATTTTGTTTGTAGAAGGCAAAAAGAAATTTTCTTTTTTTGTAGATAGTGAAAAATTAAAAATATTGAATGTTGGCATAAGTGACATAGAAGGAAAAATGGATTTTTTTTTAAATAAGGAAAATTCTGTATGGAATTCTTTTGATATTAATATAGCCCAACGTAAGAATGCAGAAATTGAAATAGTTCATATACGAACATCTGAAATCACTTCAATTATTAAGGAATTTGGTGTGCCCTACTATATGAAAATTGATATTGAGGGAAATGATATTTTATGCCTTAAATCTTTAGAGCAGATTCAAGTAAAACCTAAATATATTTCAGCTGAAGTGAATTCTTTTGAAATAATTCAGCAGATGTACAAATTGGGCTACTCAAAATTCAAATTAATTGACCAGTTCAGCTTACTTCCACTTGAAATACCTCCTATACCAGCGTATGCTTCTTTTATGCTTGACAAAAACTTTAGGCTATCAAAAAATATATTAATCAAAGTTATAAGAAAGTCCTTAGGTCCAATTATAACCCAATGTCTTTTGAAGAAGCAGAGGAAACTTTTAAATTATCCTTTTCAATTCGGTAGTTCTGGAGCATTCGGTGAGCAACTGCCAGGGCAATGGTTGAATTTTGAGGAAGTTACTGAGGTTTATAATTATTACTTAAGTGAACACAAGCGATCTGGAAGAGATGCAGGATTCAATTTTTGGGTAGATATACATGGAGAGTATGAAAAATGATACACCGCTCATATCTGTTCTAATGACCTCTTTCAATCGGGAAAAATATATTGCTGATGCGATTGAAAGTGTTTTAAATTCTACTTATCAAAATTTGGAGCTAATTATTGTTGATGATTGCTCCAAAGACAGAACAGTAGAAATAGCTAAATCTTACGAATCGAAAGATCATCGTATCAAGGTGTACGTCAACGAAACGAATTTAGGAGATTATCCCAATAGGAATAAAGCAGCAAGTTATGCAAAGGGAAAATATTTAAAGTATGTAGATGCGGATGACATGATCTACCCTTATGGTTTGGAACAATTGGTGTTTTATATGGAGCAATTCCAAGAAGCTGGATATGGATTATGTTCATTAGACCAAGATAAAAGCAGCATTTACCCTTTCCAACTTTCTCCCGGGCAAGCTTATCGACGACATTATTTTGGACAAACAATATTTTATAAAGCACCATTATCGTCAATAATTAATAAGGTGGCATTTGAGATAATCGGTGGATTTTCTGGAAAACAGCATTTAGGTGATTTTGAGTTGTGGCATTTACTTTCTCAAAAATTTTCAGTCGTCTTAATGCCACATGGTATGGTATGGTATCGAGAGCATGCAGAACAACAGATGAACGATAATCGTACTGACCCATTTGTTCCATTTAAATATCTTTTGTACCAAAAGGAAGTAATGCTTAATAATGAATGTCCTCTTGAACCTGATGAAAAAGAAATAGTCATTAACAGAATAAATGGAAGGATAGCTAAATCAGTATTATCCGCATATCGTAAGTATGGGTTTAAAAAGGGGAAGCAACTCCAACATAGTGCTGCTATGAACAACCTATCCATTCTATTTAATGGTTTATTTAGTTCTTGGTAATGCTAAAAATTATTAGTTTATATATAGCCTACCAAATTAATTCTCTTATACGATACTTGTATTGGCTATATCGCCTTTCAAAGATCAAAAATGGTAAAGGTTTTAAATGTTGTTTCCCAATTATTGTGGAAGGAAAAGGGAAAATTAATATCAAGGATTATTGTATTTTAAATAAAGGTGTTAGTCTTAAAATTGCCCAAAGTGCTTCACTACAGATAGGGAATAAATGTGTCATCGGAGAAAAACTTGATTTACGGATTGGTGGCTCAGGTACTATTAAAATTGGAGACAATTGTAAAATCGGTTCCAGTAACTCTTTTTATACGAATTCTAATTGGATGATTGCCGACAATGTTATCATAGCATCAAACTGTGCATTATTTGCAAGAGAATCGGGTATTTCTGGCAATCTGAACATTGGGAATGGGAGCCATATAGGAGATGGAACGATTATAGATCTTACCGATAATGTAGATATCGGACAAGAAATTGCAATAGGTCCTAACTGCACACTTTATACCCATGATCATGATTATAAGAGTACTATAAACAAACCTTCATGGAAAGGTCCGCTTCAAACTTATCCTATTAAAATAGATGATGGTGCATGGATAGGTTCCAATGTTATTATTTTACCTGGTGTAATAATTGGTAAAAAAAGTATAATAGCTGCTGGCTCAGTAGTAACTACTAATGTTCCATCAAATAGTTTGTATGGTGGAATCCCCGCTAGATTAATAAAAAGTAACTTAGTAGAGTAAAATATTATTAAATTTCCACTATCTTCCATAGAGGTTCAGATGACTTTATCGTAGTATATAATTAAAATTTATGAAAATATTAATTGTTGTTGGCACTAGACCAAATTTTATTAAAATTACTCAATTTAAAAAACTTGTTCATAAGTATCCCACTCTTGAAGTCAAAATTGCTCATACCGGGCAACATTTTGACAAACAAATGGCTGATATTTTTTTTAAAGAACTAGATATAATTCCAGATTTTTTTCTAAATGCGATTGCTGGCAATGTCATTAGCCAAATGACAGACATTATGAATAAGTTATATAATCTTATTGAAACGACATACAAACCTGATGTGTTAATAGTGGTAGGTGATGTAAATTCAACTTTGGCCGCTTCATTAGTTGGCAACAAGTTAAATCTGAAAGTCGCTCATTTAGAATCGGGTCTTAGATCTGATGATAGAGAAATGCCCGAAGAAGTAAATCGAGTATTGACAGATGTGATCTCTGACTACTATTTCATTACAGAACAAAGTGGTTTTGAAAATTTAAAAAATAGAGAGATGAAAGGTCTTCCATTCCTGGTTGGTAACACAATGATAGATACTTTGGTCTATTATAAAGATAGTATAAATGACGCTCATATATTGGAACAGTTATCTATAACTGATGAAGATTATTGTTTAGTAACATTACACAGACCTTCAAATGTGGATAATTATAATGGATTAAAAAATATTGTTAGTTTAGTTAATCAGTTAACAGTTAAAAGAAAGGTTGTTTTTCCGATTCATCCGAGGACAAAAGGAAAATTAGAAGAGTATGGTTTATATACATCTTTAGAGTCCAATGATAAATTGATATGTTTAGGGCCTTTGGATTATTTTTCGTTTCAAAAATTGGTTAAAGAATCAAAGTTTGTGGTGACTGACAGTGGTGGAATACAAGAAGAAACTACTTATTACGGTGTGCCTTGTCTCACATTCAGAGAAAACACAGAAAGACCATCCACTATTGAAATTGGAACTAATGAATTAATAAGCTTTGATTTAGGAATAATAGATCAAAAGGTAGAACAAATTGAAGGTGGTAGTTTTAAAACGGGAAGAGTTCCAGAGCTATGGGATGGAAAAGCTACGGATAGAATTTTAAATATTCTGTCCGGTATAAAACTATGAACAAATGAAAATTTTATTTATAGTATATCAATTCCCCCCTTTAAATGTAGGTGGAGCATTAAGGCCAGCCTATTTCGTTAAATATTTAAAACGCTTTGGTATTGAGCCCATAGTAATTACGTTAGATCCAAATGACTATAATATAGTTTATGACAAGCATAATATTGATAAGGGTTTATTATCGATTATTGATGGATGCGATGTCCGGTATGCGCCAAGTAAAAATATAGTAAATCACAGATCCAATAGATTTTCCAAATTTTTATCCATTTATTTTAATATTTATAGAGGGTCAGAAGGGAAGTATTGGAAGAAAGGTTTATTCAACACAATTACCGAAATAATTTCAAAAGAATCAATTAGTGGCATATTGGTTACAGCTCCTCCTTTTAGTATTTTACCTTTATCAGTTGAATTAAAGCATAAATTTAACATTCCATTAATTGTAGATATGCGGGATGCTTGGTCTTTATGGATATCAAACCCATATTCTAATTATTTCAATTATTATCTTACAAAAAGGAAGGAGAACAATATACTTCAGAATGCTGATGGTGTTATCGCTACCTCTAAGCAAACTATTAAAGATTTTTTAAATTTACACCCTACCTTAAAAGCTTCTAAATTTCATTATATCCCCAATGGTTTCGATGCTAACATTGGTCAAAATAGTGTAAAATATCTTCCTAAAGAAGAAAAAATTATAATAGGATATGTTGGATCTTTTTATTACACACCGGAATCCAGGGATGCAATTATGAATCCTTTTTGGAAAAAAAGAGGTCATAGAATATTTCAATATGTACCAAGAAAGGAAGATTGGTTATATAGAAGTCCTTACTTCTTTTTTAAATCAATTGCTATATTGATTTCAAAATATCCCAAATATAAAAGCAGGATAGAAATCCATTTTGCAGGTCTTAATCCGGATTGGCTCAAGAAAATGGTTATTGAGTCAGGTCTAAAGGAAAACATAAAGAACATGGGCTTTTTAACTCATGAAGAAGTAATAGACTTTCAAAGCAAATGTGATTTTTTGCTAATGACTTCTTCTAAAGTTATTAACGGGAAAGATTATAGTGTAGCAGGTAAAACATTTGAGTATTTTTCAACGGGAAAACCAATCATTGCATTTGTAAATGAAGGAGAACAAAAGGATGTATTAATCAATTCCAATGCTTCAGTTATTTGTAATCCCGATGATCATGAAAACAATTCGGAGCTTTTGCACCAAATTTTTTCTAATGGTATAGAACTTAAAATGAATGTTAATTATCTCGAGACATTTAAGAGATATAATCTTACTGAAAAGTTAGCTCATGTGCTTAAGAAAATAATAAAAGAATCGATTATATAATTTATCTATTTTTAATTGGGAAAGAATATACTTTTCATTACAACAGCAAATCTTACTACAAATCCCCGTTTATTAAAGGAACTAAAACTCTTTAGTAAACAATACGCTACTTCGTTTGTAGGATTCTATTTAGGCAATTGGTCAGATGTCATTGATGAACAACACCAGCGGGAATTGCCTTCAGTACATTTTAAATACTTATCTGCTGTTCGTAAACCCCTAATCATGTGGTTTATAGCAAGTGTAATTCAACTATTATCAAGAAAGCTTTACAAATATTTTCCGAATAACTTGTATATTAACAGTTATGCAGTGGATAAACGATCTTGGTTATTAAAGAGGGAACTCAAAAAAAGGAAGGCAGATTTGGTCGTAGCACACAACATGGGGGCATTATATCCAGCATGGTGGTTTGCAAAAAAATATAAAATACCCTTGACTTTCGATATTGAAGATTATCACCCGGGAGAGTTTATACGCGTTGATGCCGTGAATGAAAAAAAGAGACGTGAATTCCTGATGAAAAAGCTTCTACCTCAAGCTACTGCCCTTACCAGTGCAAGTCCGCTTATCGGTATATACACTATGAAACTAATTGGCGGGCATCCCAACCATCAGGTGATACTCAACAGCTTTCCTCAAAATGAGTTCAGTGTTCCGGCAAGTCAACAAATCAACAAATCAACGAATCAACTTAAACTTGTGTGGTTTAGCCAGAAAATCAGTTTCGGCCGCGGGCTGGAACAACTATTTGAGGCCATTAACTTATTGATTGAAGAGCATAATGCTATCACAGAGTCTTTGAGTCTCACGATTATTGGTGATCTTGACCCTGATTTTGATGCAAAGATCCTATCCAAGCTAATAAATGGGACCGTGGGAAAACACATACATATCCTTGCACCCATGGCACAGATGGAGTTACACAGGTCACTAATTTTATATGATGTTGGCTTGGCACTGGAATTTAATGAATCAGATTTGAATAGGCAACTGTGTCTGACCAATAAAATTATAACCTATGCCCAGGCGGGCCTTTATATTTTAGCCACTGATACACCTGCACAGTCAGAATTTATTAAAAACCATTCAAAATTTGGTCACATTTGTGGTCAATCAGTAGGTGACATCAAAAATGGATTATTATTATTAATAAATCAGAAGAATGAAATAATAAAAGACATTTATATGCGATACGAAAATGCAAAATCATTTTCTTGGGAAAGTGAATCCGTAAAATTCATTGAAAAAAATTAGTATAAAAGGTGTTTAAAATAAAAAGTATGATACTATATAAAATACGTAAAGTAATTAATAGGTTAGGATTTCATGTAACAAGAAAATTTCGTGTTCGATTGGATAATATAAATCTACTTGAATTAGGCATCCTCAAAATTCTTCACAACTACGAAAATATCAATTTCATTCAAATTGGAGCATCCGATGGTGTTACCAACGATCCTTTAAACCCGATCATCAAAGCCTACAAAGAAAGAATTTCAGGTATTTGTGTGGAGCCATTGCCTGGGCCTTATACACAATTGGTTCTAAACTATAAAGAATACAAAAATATAAAGACAATAAATGCAGCAATAGCAGAGAAAGACGGGCAATTGGGTTTTTTCGTACCAATCAAAGAAAAGGAAGGTTACTTTAGTAAGAAATCGAGTTTAAGTTCGTCAAACCTTTTAAAACATGGGTTGAAGAAAAGTGAGATTAGGGAAATTATAGTCCAAAGCATGTCTGTATCTACATTATTGAAAATAAGTGATATGAATCATGTGCATGTTCTTGTAATTGATGTAGAGGGCTATGACTTTAAAGTATTAGATAATTTTTTTAAAAGTGGTATATTCCCTGAAGTCATATTATTTGAGCATGCTCATTTACCAAGACAGGAAAGAGAATTGGTGCGTCACCTATTTGGTCAATATAGATACAACTTTATTGAAGCGACTATTGATACTTTAGCCATAAAGCAGAGTAAGTAATTAATGCTAGTATTGTATAAGACTCGATTTGAGCATGAAAGGTAGCCAAAGTAAAAAAATAATTGTTGGATTTATTGTTCCTTTTAAACCACGAAGCGTTAGTAGGAATTGGATTTTAGACAATCAATTATTGATTCGTACAATTAAGTCAATCTATAATCAAATTGATAAAAGTTTTCAGGTTTACATCATTTACACAGACCAACCAGAGGACTTACTAGAAATGGAGAATCTCCATTATGTAAAATTTGAAAAGCCTTTGTGTAAAACTGAGGATATTGAAGATTACCATTCGGTCATTAGGCATCATTCAGATGGCAAAATTCTAATAAAAAGGTTTGATAAGGAACGAAAAATATGTTTTGGAATAAGCAAAGCCAGAGAAAGTGGATGTACGTATATTATGAGCGTGGATTCAGATGATCTGATTTCCAATAAGATTGTATCATTCATAATGGAAAATAATGATAATGGAAGTGCTTCTGGATGGTTTATCCCCAAAGGTTATATTCATAAGCACGGTAGCAATTACTTAATTAACCAACCAAGTAATATGTGGGCATTAAATGGAAGTACCCATATAGTAAGAGAAGATTTCTTGCCCAATCCAAATCATGATAGTATGAAGTATAATGACTTCAATTTTTTCACTTCTCATGGATATATTAAGACCAGGCTGAAACGCAATTACGGATGTGAATTATATCCTATTCCTTTTCCTGCTGTAATTTATGTAGCGCATACAAGTAATCTGAGCTTTATAGACGATGTTATTAATTTTAAGGTAGGTAATTCCTTTAAGAAAATTGTTAAAACATTATTAAGATATAAAAGGATAAATAATGCGCTTAAAACAGAGTTTAATATTAGGCCTACTTAATGTAATTAGTCATTTGTTCTTTGTATTTTGTTTGTAAGGAAAAGTTATTAATGAAGCTTCTAATCATATATCCACACTGGCCCCCTTCCAATTTAGCCGGAGTACACAGGCCTAGGCTAGTAGCAAATTATTTGTCACACTTTGGGTGGCATCCCATTGTACTTACCATAGAGGAGAAATATTATGAAGAAAAGCCGGATTGGGACTTATTAAAAACAATTTCTCCCGATGTGGAGGTGATCAAAACAAACGCCTTTCCCGTATATAAACCAAGACTATTGGGCGATATCGGGTTAAGGGGATTTTGGCAATTATATAAAAAAGCTTCTGAAATAATCAGCCAGCAACAAATTGATTTTATTTGGATACCAATACCTTCTTTTTATATAGCCTTACTGGGTAGGGGTCTGTATAAAAAGTGGAAGATACCCTATGGCATCGATTACATTGATCCTTGGGTACGAGATATCAGCTCACGCAGAGACTGGAGGCATAAGCTAAGCAACTGGCTGGCCCAAAGGTTGGAGCCCATTGCTATAAAAAAAGCCAGTTTAATTTCAGGTGTTTCTTATGAATATTATAAACCTGTATTACAAAGGAATTTTAAATCACCTATTCATTCATCCAATTCTCCAACTCTCCAACTCCCCAACTCCTCAATTCCCCTTCACCTATCATTCCCCTACGGTTTCGACCCCAACGATCACCAAATAAAATTAATGAATATTAACTATCCTTGGGAAAATCAGGCACGATGCAAACCCATTGTCTATGCCGGAGCGTTCTTGCCTAAGTCCAGAAGATTTGCTGAAGCGTTGTTTGCCAGCGTTAGGGAACTGAAGATGAAAGGCACTTGGGATGATGATATCCGATTTTTCTTTTTGGGTACGGGTGGCTATCACGGCGAAAGTCTAAAAGCAATAGCTAAAAGGTTTGATGTGGAAGTTACAGTTGAAGAAATCCGGGATCGGTTTCCATTCCTGCATATTCTCAACTTTCTATCAGCTGCATATGCTATGTTGATATTGGGCAGCACGGAAAAGCACTATACTGCTTCAAAGACTTTTCAATCGTTGTTAAGCAAAAGGCCTGTATTGGCAATAATGCATGAGGAAAGTGATG
This sequence comes from Bacteroidota bacterium, assembly GCA_023393375.1. GTDB lineage: Bacteria > Bacteroidota > Bacteroidia > Cytophagales > Cyclobacteriaceae > JAEWLI01. Next base: position 6,334 of record JAEWLI010000104.1, on the reverse strand, counting down.
CTATAAAGATAATGAAAGAATGTAAGGCCGATCAGTTGGTGGCAAGCTATAGAGAAGGAGATACAATAGAGATCATGAAGGGCAAGATAAGAATTGTAATAGAAAGGCTGATAAGTAAATCGTTAAATTGGAGTCCCGATTTAACAGCACTGGAGCCTTACTCGGCTAAAAGGAATGCTGAATTATTGGTCAATAAGTTAAATGAGATTGTTCATCCCCAACCGTCTTCTGAAATGCCGGTTACGCGAGTCCAAATTAACAAATGAAGTACAACCGGCATGAAGAACCTCCCAATCCGAAGACGAATGCTCGAACAAGTAAGTACCCAAAGTAGGATCCCCTTTATTATAATCTCCCCATCCGAAGACTGATCCCTTAACCGTCTTCTGAATGCCGGTTACGCGAGTCCAAGTTGACATATGAAGTACAACCGGCATGAAGAACCTCCCAATTCGAAGACGAATGATCCCCTAACCGTCATTCTGAATGCCGGAAGCTATAGCAATAAACTTAAAAAGGAACAATAACCGGCATGAAGAATCTCCCGACCCGGAGACGAATGATCGAACGAGCAGGTACCCATAGTCAGGAGATCCTTCGCTGCGCTCAGGATGACGTCGCTGGATTGATCATTCTTCCAAAAGGCAAACCGCTTATCAAACATGAATAAACAAGGAGTCACAAACAACCAACCGTCATTCTGAATGCCGAAGACAAAAGTAACAACCTTAATAAAAAACTTAATTGGCATGAAGAATCTCCCGATCCGAAGACGAATGATCAAAAGAGTAGGTACTCAGAGTATTAAATCCCTTCATTCCCATGTACTTCATCCAGGAACTAAATCCCAGTATTGCCCATATTGACTTAAACAACCAAATGAAACGCCTAGCCATCATCACCACCCATCCCATTCAATACTACGCCCCGCTCTTTCGACTATTGAATGAACGTGGCTTAGTAAAACCAAAAGTTTTCTATACCTGGTGGCAAGCAAAAGAAAAAGTGGAGGACAAAGGATTTGGAAAAACCATACAATGGGATATTCCCCTATTGGAAGGATATGAACACCAATTCATTCCAACAAAAGGTGTCGGGAAAAAAACCTTTTTTGGAATTGACAACCCTGAACTATTAAATGAAATAACCAAATGGAATCCTGATGCCATTTTGGTTTATGGCTGGAACTTCAAATCCCACCTTCAGGTAATGCGCCACTTCAATGGAAAAGTCCCGGTTTGGTTTCGTGGTGATTCCCATTTATTGGATGAGAAGGGAAATATTAAGGATTCTATACGACGATTATTATTGTATTGGGTGTATTCTCATATTGACAGAGCTTTTTATGTTGGTACTCATAACAAGAATTATTTCCTAAAGCACGGATTAAAGGAAGAACAATTGGTTTTTGCTCCCCATGCTATTGATAACGAACGTTTCAAAGATAATAAGCATCATAATTACAAAGAAAAAGCTTTAGAGTGGCGTAATGAGTTAGGTTATGAACCTGATGATATTGTAATTCTTTTTGCGGGAAAGTTTGAGAAAAAAAAAGACCCTTTACTACTTTTACAGGCTGTAAAGAACATAAATCATTCGCTTATTAAATCTTTCACATCACCCAGACTAAATCTTCTTTTAGTGGGGAATGGCCCTTTGGAAAACTTACTCAAAGAAAAAGGCGAGGATGATATACATATAAAATTTCTTCCTTTTCAAAATCAATCCGTTATGCCAGTTTTATATAGAGTGGGAGATTTATACTGCTTGCCATCAAAAGGCCCTGGAGAAACATGGGGTTTGGCTGTGAATGAAGCTCTGGCATGTAGCCGACCAGTCCTCGTAAGCGACAAAGTAGGTTGTGCAAAAGATCTGGTGATAGAAGGTAAGAATGGATTTATATTTACATCAGGTTCAATAGAAAGTTTGATCAGCAAACTGCAAAGTTTTATAAAAGCAAATCATGATTTAAGAGCTCAGTCTTTCGCGGCTGTTACTGATTGGAATTATCAAGCCATCATAGAAGCAATTCATCAATCTTTTGGTATAAAATCATGAAGATAAAAGTCCACGCCATTTGTATGGCATTAAATGAAGCCCCGTTTATCCGGAATGTGTTGAAAACATTGTACCCTTTTTGTTCGGGCATTAGTTTTATTTCACAATACGACCGGGATTATTATGGCAGGATGATTGAACCTGACCAGACCATTCCCTATATTTTAGATTATCCCGACCCGGAAGGTAAGATCCATCTGACGGTAAGAAGGTTCAGGGATGAGACCGCTGCCCGAAATATGGAAATGCTCTCCCATTTAACCCGACCGGATAGGAAAATCATCAGCCATGGGGTAGATATGAAGATCATCAGGGATTTTCATGCCCCTCCTGATTATTTCCTCATCGTAGATGCGGATGAACTATATGATATGGATACTTTTGGCAATGTATTGGAATATCTGGGAAAGAAAAAACCACGTGGTATGCGCATGAGTGCTTATGAATACGTGGCGACTTGGAACCAGAGAATCCCTTGGGATCGATACGTTTTTCATCAATTTGGATTTGTAAAAGCAGGTCTCTTATTTGAGCAACGTCGGGTATTATCCTGGAACGAAATCCGGTTACGTACCTTGCTTCAAAAGCTGAAGATGGAAGCCTATGCTGCCCGGTCATTTGGATTTATTGATTGCCCGACAGAAGTGGGAATATTTCATCATGGTGCTTTCCTTGGTGGTGAACAACGGATGAAAGAAAAATTTGCCAAACATTCTCATTTGGAAAGAAAAGATCCTGAGCTCCACAAAAAATTGTTGAATCAATATTATGAACACATACCTACTGCTAAATTACCCAGGAATATCAGGGAAGGCCAATGGCCAGCAAATTTTTTCGATTAGGGAAATGATTTATTGTATTCATCGTTCGATATAAAAAAGGATAATTTATTGATTACTGCTGTAAAACCTGTTCGCTTAATTAATATACAGGTACATAAGTTTGTTCGGTTATTCGTAATAATTGGTTGCGCTTTTGCAATCTTAACCGCAAATCCAATAGAATCAATCGCCGCTTTATTGATGCTGTTGATCTTGATCAAATTATTTTACCGTGCAACCCACCCTCCTGTCTTATTATTTGGATTATTAATGCAATGGGTATCCATTACCATTAAAGTGTTTTATGGCAATTTTCTCGGAATAGATTTTACTGAAGTGTTCAGTTATTATACTTCTGGTCAGCACATGCACCAAGCCTATTATTTAAGCTTAACTGGATTGTTGGTTTTTAGTACCGGACTTTGGTGGGTTTTTAAGAAAATCAGATTATCTGAACCGGAAGAAACGGATCAAGTGTTTGCAAATTACAATTTGCGCAACCTTATCATATTTTTTATTTTATTTGCGGTTATAGTGGATGTGGCATCTGCTTTGAGATACGTTTATCCCGGGTTGATGCAAGGAATCACCACACTTGGTAGGTTTAAATGGGGCTTCTTCTTTATGCTGTTTTATTTATCCCATAAGCAAAATAGATTTCGAAATGTCATTTATCTCATTATAGCTTTCGAATTTCTAAAAGGGTTTACCGGTTACTTCGCAGGTTTTAAAGAAATTCTTTTTCTTACGCTGATAGGGGTAGTAGCCATTCATGTTCAATGGAAAGCGAAAACGATTTTTTGGGCTGCTGCGATGGGGGGGGTGACCATATTTGTATTTCTTACCTGGTCTGCTATAAAAGGTGAATATCGCATGTTTGTTTCAGGAGGTGAAAGGGTACAGGTAGTAAGGGTATCCGATGCAGAAGCGTTGAATAAAATTTGGGAATTAGCAAATAATCTTGATGCTCAAAATTATGAGAATATCATAGAACCTATGATTGACAGGATTGGGTACATAGATTTTTTTTCTGTGGCTTTGGGTTATGTGCCCACCGAACAATCTCATGAAGATGGGCAAATCTGGTGGAATGCAATTTCCCATATGTTTAAACCACGGTTACTCTTTCCAAATAAACCAATTTTGGATGAATCTGCCCATACCAATAAATACACAGGTTTATATTTAGCAAATCTTCAACAAGGCACTTCCCACAGTCTAGGATATATTGCTGATAGTTATGTTGATTTCGGAACTTATCTCATGTTTATTCCTCTCTTTTTGTTTGGTATTTTTTTCGGCCTCATATATCGCAATCTCTTTACACGATCATATAATATATTTTGGGGGACCATACTGATTATCCCTTTTTATGAACTGACAAATATTAATGGAATGAGTGCCATTAAAGCTTTTAACTTTGTCATCATGTATTTTATAGTAGTGTGGATTTTCAGAAAATTTATCCTGCGAAAGCTCGATGGCTTTTTAACTAAATAATGGTGCCCCTTCATCAGAGTCTCTCTTGCTGTAATATAGTAGATAATAATAATTAACATGTTTAATAAGATTAATTGGAAATCCTCAATTCAAAAAAAAAACAGAACCGATCTCCACCATTTACAAGATCGATTAGTAAATTTTTATTCCTCAAGTAAAGATTATTATCACGAAATAGATTTTACCAACGATTATTGGAAAAATAAAGATCATCTCCCTTTTCAAGAAATTCTTAATCAAGCGGAAACTACTAATCGGATTCTTGAGGTAGGTTGTGGCAGTGCCAATATTCTAAAATATCACCCCGAACTAAGTCAGAAATACCACGGTATCGATTTTTCTCCAGATTTAATTGAAACTAATCAAAGGAAATATCCAACAGCCAGATTTAAAAATATCTTAAATCCTCAGATATTCCCTTTTGAAGATCAACAATTTGATTTTGTGTTTTCTGTTTACGTGCTGGAGCATTGCGTATTTCCAAATATTTTTTTAGATGAATGTTATCGGGTGCTAAAGCCATCAGGAAAGTTAATAATCCTTACACCTGATTTTTTAGCAAGAAGCAGAATGACCTCACAGAAGGTAGGATTCTCCGCTGGCTCCGGGAGGGATAAGTTTTCAAAAGGGAAATGGATTGATGGAATTGTAACCATGATTGAAAATAGGGTGATCTTACCTTTATATTCAAGGATATTAAGGTATAAAGCTAGCCGTCAGCCTAAATTCATGGTCAATTTGAACCCAGTTTGTTTTTCTCAGCAGTTTTATCCGGATGCTGATGCAGTGTATGTTACCTATGAGAGAGAAATTAAAACTTATCTCAATGAGAAGTTTGAATGGCATGAAAATACCAAGGTGATGAGTTCTTTCTTAAAGTATAAGAAACTTATCATGATTCAGGGGGTTCGTAAATAACCATTTCTCAACCCTAACCGTCATTCTGAATGACAGAACGAATAGATAAAATTATGAAAATCATAAACTGTCATGAAGAATCTCCCGATCCGAAGACGGGTGATCCCCTAACCGTCATTCTGAATGCCAAAGACCAAAAGTAGCAACCATAACAGAAAGTCTAATTGGCATGAAGAATCTCCTCATTCGGAGTCGAATGATCGAACGAGTAGGTACAAATTAGCAAAAACTTCAACAGCATGAAGAACCTCCCAATCCGAAGACGAATGATCCCTTAACCGTCATTCTGAATGCCAAAGACAAAAGTAACAACATAATAGAAAGCTTAATTGGCATGAAGAATCTCCTGATTCGAAGACGGATGATCGATCAAGCGAGTACACAAAGTCATCAGATCCTTCATTTCATTATGCTTCATTCAACAACATTAACCAGCATGAAGAATCTCCCCATTCGAAGACAAGTGACCGAAAGAGTAGGTGCTCAAAGTCAGGAGATCCTTCGCTTCGCTCAGGATGACGTCGCTGGATTGATCATTCATCCAAGGTTATTCCATTGTAAAAAAAAAGCGCATCGTTCCTGGAACGCGCGCTTTTCCAACTCAGATCGTTAATTATTAGAAAAATATCATTAATTTATAGTAGTAGCATTACTTTGGGCAGCCGAATCCAATTCTTCAGTTTCAACTTGCCTGCTTGGTCCACGACCAAGGTCCTGGATCATTCTGGCAGCAAAATATCTACTGTAAAATACGGGTTCGTCGTCGCTGACCTTGTTTACATACCGGTCCATGTGGTTTTTTAGCAATAGGGAGACCTCTTTGATCATTTGGTCTAGTAATTGGGTATTCACCTTTTTACTGGTTTTGGCAGATCCTTTTTTCTCCCTGGATGCACTGAACAGATCGATGCTTTCTTTCAAAGCAACAAGATCTTCCGGTAGTGCCATTTCATCCTGTAATAGATCGATAATAGGAGCAATGCGATTGTAAATCCCCGTTGCCACACTGATGGCCGCTTGTTCCGACATCTTCAGCA
>JAEWLI010000099.1 GCA_023393375.1 Bacteroidota bacterium | reverse complement strand
CGCACGAACCTTCAAATTTGCCAACCGTCATTCTGAATGCCGGGTGGCAAAGAGATAATTTAAAGAAAATATTAACCGGCATGAAGAATCTCCCCATCCGAAGACGGAATCCCGGTTTGGCAAATCTATCAGAATCCTTCTGTCAACTTAGGTGGTTGTTACTGTGATGTCATTCTCGTGTTTTTGGTCCATCAGTTTTCCAACCCATGAATAAAATCCAAATAACCCTGCCATACGTTTATCAGAGCCTGATATAGGCTTCATTTACATTTATTATCCGTAAGTAGCATTTTGAAATATAGAATTAAATGATTGATGGCTTAAAACAGTTTGAACAGTTTCTTCAAACTGACCATACATCTTGTCAAAAAGAAAATTGCCCATACTGATCCGCTTTACACCTAATTCAGCTAAAGTCTCAAAATCTGGAAGATTGGGCATGCACATAACGTTGATTGGTAAAAATGTGCATTTTACTATTTCTTCTATGTCTGATTTATTTTCAATACATGGTGTAAATATCCCATTTGCTCCTGCATTTTGATACAGTTGAATTCTTTTAGTTGTTTCTTCAATGACGTTTCCTTGAAGTAGCATAAATGTATCCGTTCGAACGTTTATAAAAATATCAATATTTTCATTTACTAACTGTTCTTGTATTGCTGTCAGGGTCTTTGCAAAGTCATCTGCGTCTATTAAAACCCTTACCTTGTGTACAATGCTATCCTCGATATTAATGCCGACCACGCCAATTTCTGCCAATCTTTTAATGTGATTAACAATTTCTTTTGGTTTACGACCGTATCCCGATTCCAAATCTACTGATAATGGTAGATTTGAGTTGACTGCAATTCGTTTTACGAAATATTCTAATTCTGAGAATTCCATTTCTTCTCCATCATTATATCCCAAAAGTGTTGCAATTGCAGAACTTGAAGTTCCGATTGCTTGAAAATTTAGTTTTTCGGCGGTTTTTGTACTTGGTACGTCCCAGACATTTCCGATAAGTAAAGGCTTGTCTTGATTGTGTAATGCTTTAAAATTCATCTTCAGTTATTTTAAATATGATGTAAAGTACCACAGATAGAATTTATTCAGCAACCGAAAACTTAACATGTATTTTTTTTCATGCGTATGAATTAATGCGTCATCCTAGTGAAGATTGGGATCTCTCGAATAATGTACTTAATGTCAGTAAATTCTGAATCCAAGTATACACCATTATGGTTTAAACAGCCAGCGTGCTATATAAATATATTAATAAAGTACGGAAATTCACATTTGCCAACCGTCATTCTGAATGCCGGAAGGCAAAGAGATAATTAAAGAAAATAATAACCGGCATGAAGAATCTCCCCATACGGAGACGGAAATCCGGTTTGGCAAATCATTCACAACAATATAACTTGAAGGTCTTTTCTAAAGGATTATATCCATAATGTCTGTAGCATAAAAAAAAACAGGCTCAAAGTGGGCCTGTTTTTTAATGAATTAGTCAAAGTTAGATTACATGATATGGTTTTCGTAATCCCCAATATTAGTAAAGGCATATTGATAATTCATGGGGATTATCTCATTGTATTCATCTACCGTGGCATTTGATAAACAAGCATCTATAATTTTTTTGCCTGTATTGTACAAATCAGTTTTTAAATATTTCTGCAATTCGTTTCTGAAAAACTCCTGTAGTTGTTCAGCACCGGCATCATATCCCTCGGTACCTACCTCAATCTGATTATATACTTTTAAGAACCGCGAAGGTATTTTAGAACTTTCAATGGTCAGGTAATTCAGTTCATAACCTAATAAATGGCATCTTGCTGGTTGATATTGGTCATTCCTTAGTTTTGCTACTCCCCGGCGGGTCAAGTATTCGCGCATCAGCAACTGGGGTTTAAATCCCACTTTCCAAACACCTATATGCTGGTTGGGCACGAGGGTAAAGGTAGTTCGTGGAGTTTTGATGATCTGATCAAGTAACAGGTTGGCATGGGTAACCCTTTTACCAGTTGCAAAGGGCCAATATGAGCCAACTCCTTCACTCTGCATGGTGCCTACACCCACAATGCTTGGGTTATTGTGTCCTCTGGGAGATACTAACCGCCACAACCAAGCCAATGCTGGAGGCAGGATGTGAAACAAGCCAACTATTCCATAAGTTGGGTGTTCTTTCGAACAGATTGGTGTACGTATGCCAAAACTTCTGATATCCACAGATACCGGTTGGTTGACTACGTCCTTTACATTCGACCGTGGTAATATTACCCGAGGATTGGGACACGGTTTTCCCGGTTCATCCTCAATATGGTTCCAGATCAATGCGGTGGATTCTGGTTTGGTATTGATATTCAGGAACAACAAAGGTTTTTCAGGGTGAATGGTAGCTTTTTCCAAATGAGGATCATCACCATATTCATTTACACAGTCAACCCTCACAAACCAGGCATTTTCAGCATCCATAATTCTTAATTTTCCATTACCCGACTGCAATGTGGGATGGCAAAACGCCATATCGTCTGCAACAGGATTAATGGAACAAAAGCGTGGAATGGTGATAAATCTTTCTTCCTCCGTTAGACTGTTCCTGCCAATCAGTACCCGTCCGTCAGGTTCACGAACTATATATTGATTCAGCTCACTTTTGCCACCGCCACTGGCACCTTCATGCATAAATGTAGTGATATTGTCATATGGACTTACAGACTGCACCGCTGCACAGTGTGCTGTGATCCATCCCTCTTTTTCTCCCTGGCTAAGTAGTACTCCATACAAACCTTTTTTCGCACTGGGGCCGGGATATAAGTTATAAGAATATAGTTCATGTACTTTTTCTGACCGGTTGTGAACTACCACTTGTTTACCCTCGAAATGTGTATGTCGAAAGACAGGAGCAACAAAAATGACAGATTTGACTTCCACGTTTTTTCCCAGTTCTTCTACAGGAATGATTTGTTGCAGCATGGACAATCCCATGGCAAAGAAAGCTGCGTTTGCCGGTGCAATGGCAATACCCACAGAACCTATGTCCTCCCTTCCTGCAAAATAAAAGAAACATGCCAGATTTTGTTTTTTCAACCACTCGAAAGTTTCAGCTTGTAAGGAGGAGAATTCATAGCCATACTTATCGACAAATCTTTTCTTATCGGTAGGCAAATTATCTGCAATCGACATAGTACCCGGATCGCGCCGTCTCATGTAGGGATCAGTATAATTGGCTGAAATGCCGTTTTTTACCCGGTGGATAACAGCTTCTGTATATTCACCCTTTCCGGGAATATCATAACTCACTAAAAACTCATTCCTTTCTCTACCGCCGGTTGCTGCATCTGCAAGTTCTTCTGTAGTGTTGAATACAGATAGAGACTTGCAGCCACTAAGAACGTTTGTTGCATTCTCAGGTAATTTTACATTTTTTCCTTCTAAAACTTTGATTAATTCATTCATTGATATATAAATTTAAATTGTAATGCTGGTCTTTTTTTTCGGTTGCAAAATTACCAAACCCTATTCATTAATTTTTATTTATATTTGTAATGATAAACATTAATTATATTTATGAATTATACCCTTCACCAATTACAGGTTTTTTTGAAAGTCACGCAATTGCAGAGCATCACCAAAGCATCAGAGGCACTGCATCTGACACAACCCGCTGTTTCAATCCAGTTGAAAAACTTTCAGGACCAGTTTGAAATCGCCTTGACTGAAGTGGTAGGAAGAAAATTGTATGTTACTGATTTTGGTAAAGAAATCGCATCAGCAGCTGAAAAGATCATCAATGAAGTAAATGCCATCAATCAAAAAAGTCTGGCATTCAAAGGGCACATGGTTGGTAACCTAAAAATTTCAGTAGTCTCAACAGGGAAATATGTAATGCCTTATTTTCTGTCGGGCTTTTTACAAGCACATGAAGGTGTAGATTTAATGATGGATGTGGTTAATAGAACACAGGTGATAGAAAGTCTTGCCAAAAATGAGGTGGATTTTGCCTTGGTATCTGTGCTACCTGAAAATTTGCCTATAGAAAAAGTAGAATTGATGAAAAATACGCTTTTCTTAATTGGCAATAATGAGATGCACCGGAAATATGAATCCAATCTTCAAAACATGGAGGAAATGCCCCTTATCTTCAGGGAAATAGGTTCAGTTACCAGACAGGTAATGGAAAATTATTTTAAGGTAAATGCATATCAAATAAAACGAAAATTAGAATTGACCTCAAATGAAGCGGTAAAGCAGGCTGTAATAGCTGGTTTGGGTTTTAGTATTATGCCGGTGATAGGTATAAAGCACGAATTGACCCATGGCATTCTCAGTATTATTCCAATGAAAGGTTTACCACTTCAAACCCACTGGAATGTAATATGGTTAAAAAACAAAAAACTATCACCTGTAGCCACAGCTTATTTGGACTTTCTGAATGAGGAAAAAGGAAAAATCATAAAAGAAAGATTTGACTTCACACACACCAAACCATTTTCTCAATAAAGGATCATAATGTTAATATATGGCAGAAAGGAAATACCTCTGATGATATTTCTGATGGAAAACAACATATCTATGATAGGCACCACTTAACAGGAACACCTGTTTCAGGTTATATTTTTCAATAATCATTCTGATAAATTTGGATGCGTACCGGTAATTTTATTACTTTAAGGTTGAAAACAATAAATATGTATAATGATGAACAGCAGGTTTAGGAGAATTACGATTATTTTTATTTTGTGTTTGATCGTTTCGGTAAAATCCTTTGCCAAAGAAGGCATGTGGATTCCCATGTTACTGAGCGGTGCATTGGAAAGTGACATGCAATCAATGGGCATGAAATTATCAGCCGAAGACATTTACAACATCAACCGGTCAAGTCTAAAAGATGCAATAGTAAATTTTGGTGGTTGTACGGCATCAATGATTTCCCCTAACGGACTTTTGCTCACCAATCACCATTGTGGTTATAGCCATATCCAATCTCACTCCTCTGTCGATAATGATTTGCTGACCGATGGCTTCTGGGCCAAATCTAATAAAGATGAATTGATCAATCCTGATCTGCGGGTATATTTTATCAAACAGATAGAGGATGTTTCCGATATAATTCTGAAAGGTCTTCATGATCAGGTTTCCGAAGAAGCACGACAAACGGCAATTGGACACAGAATAGATTCTCTTCGGCGGGTAACTGCCGGTAGTTCTCATTACGATGTTTTGATACGGCCTTTTTATTACGGGAATGAATATTATATGTTTATTGTAGAAACATTCAGGGATGTACGGTTGGTAGGAGCACCCCCGAGTTCGATAGGAAAATTTGGCGGAGATACAGACAACTGGATGTGGCCACGACATACGGGTGATTTTGCCCTATACAGGATTTACACCGGGGCAGATGGAAAACCGAATACTTATCATGAAGATAATGTACCCTATCAGCCGGATCATCATTTGCCCATTAATATAAAAGGGGTGGCACCTGGTGACTTTACAATGATTTTTGGTTTTCCCGGGCGCACCACTCAATACCTGGTGTCATCTGCGGTTGATTATTTAGTAAATATAACCAATCCCCACAGGATAAAGATCCGGGAAACGAAACTTGATATTTTGAACAGGGCAATGTCGGAAAATGATACCATCAGGATAAAATATGCTGCCAAATATGCCCGTACTGCCAATGCCTATAAAAAATGGATAGGTGAAAATATGGGATTAACCAACTTCAATGCTATTGAGAAGAAGAAAGACCTTGAAAAGGAGTTCTCATCATGGGTGCAACAGGATCAAACAAGGGTACAGCGTTACGGTCAACTTTTATCCACTTTTGAAAAACTCTATCAAGATCAGGATAAGGTTTCTATTGTAGATACCTATTTGTCCGAAGCAGTTTTTGGGGTTGATTCTTTTGGTCTTGCTTCGCGGCTGTTCAGGTTGTTGTCTAAATCAAACCTTTCCGATAGCGATAAGCAAGAAACCCTTGAATTTATCGAAAGATTTTACAAAGATTTTGACCGACCGACAGATCAGAAGTTATTTACGGAACTGATAGGTTTATATCAAAAAAATATATCTGCCCAGTTTATCCCTACATCTTTGAAAAAAGTAGATGCTAAATTTCAGGGAATGATGGAATCGTACACTGCAGATCTGTACCAATCGTCAATTATTTTTAATCGTGATGCATTGACAGCGGCAATTAATTCATGGAAATCTGGTGACAGAAAAAACCTCAGATCTGATCCATTTATCAAATTGTACGATGAATTCTCCCGAATCAGTGAAGATAAAGTAGATCCTGTGATATATACTACATCTACCCAATTAGAGATTTTATACAGAACTTATGTCTGGGCGTTAAAAGATATGGATGGGGGACGCTTGTTTTACCCCGATGCCAATAGCACTATGCGGATATCATATGGGAAAGCTGAAGGCAGCAAACCACGGGATGGCATGGCTTATTTACCCTTTACTACTTTAGACGGAGTGATGCAAAAGGAAGACCCGAATGATCCTGAATTTGTAGTCCCCACAAAATTAAAGCAGCTGAATGAGGAACGGGATTATGG
>JAEWLI010000098.1 GCA_023393375.1 Bacteroidota bacterium | reverse complement strand
CGGGCTCCCGCCAAAAAGCGGGACAAAGAAATCAAGGCTGTATAAAAATGGCTAAATTTTAAAGAATAATGCTAAAAATCCCAAACTTGACCGCCAATTATCATTTTCTTTCAAATCAAATTTTATCGGCGGTCTTCAAACAGTGGGATTTTTTTAACGCCTCATTCTTTAAAATTCTTAACGCCATTTTTATAAGGCCAGTAATAATCCCAATTGTAATATTGTCTCCATTTCCACTAAATTCGTAGTATAACCAAGAAATTAAAACATATTTATAGGACTGAAGGACAGGCACACAATAGCCGATTAGTCATTGTTTGTTATATATCTGTTGTTTCCATTGCCAGGTATCGACATGGTTAAGAGTGGCGCAGACGAGGTCATGACCATAACATCAGCGTTACGTTCGAGACCTGTAATTAGTATTAAACCAAATCATTGGCGCATCTATATTCAAGAAACCATCTTCTAAAATTTAAACATCAGTGTTTTCGGGGAATATTTATTTAGAAATTAATAATCTGACAGGTTTGATATTCCTATATTTGCCCTTTTTAACCCAAACAATATTAAAATGACGGCAGATATAATTACAGCAAAAGGCACTATGAAAGTTTTGTTTTTTGAAAAAGATGCACCTGGCACAGTAGCAAATTTTATTTCATTGGCAAAAAAAGGATTTTACGACAACCTTACTTTTCACAGGGTAATCCCCAACTTTGTTATTCAGGGTGGGTGTCCTCAAGGCACCGGAGCCGGTGGGCCTGGCTATACTATAAATTGTGAACTTACAGGTGACAACCAATATCATGACCGGGGTGTGCTTTCTATGGCACACGCGGGTAGAAACACCGGAGGCTCCCAGTTTTTCATTTGTCATAACAGGGAAAATACGAAACATTTAGACAGGAACCATACTGTATTTGGAAAGGTTGTAGAAGGTATTGAAATAGTGGATCAAATTAAACAAGGTGACGTCATTAAACAGATCGTTGTGAACGAAGATGCCGAATAATAATTATTGTCAAGATCTAATTAATAAATAAATAACTTGCAGGCTTGTATAGTTCCATTTTGAATTACACATGAGTCTGCAAGTTTCATTCTCTACCTATTGTTTTTAATCCGGCACTTTCCCCCGAAGCTCATTTCTGATCAACTGACTCAGTTCCAATTTTTTCTTTTCAACCTCAAACCGCTTCACAGGACGATATTGATCAGCATATCTGCACTTTGCTTGACTATATTTCATTGCATCTGCCGTACCCTTCACATCTATACCCAATCTAATCGGTAAAGGGCAATCGACGACTGAAATATGGTAATTATAAGACAGGTCAAAATTATGGCGACCTACTATTACTGCTTTATATTTGTCCATTACCATTAGAAACGGATAAACATCTATTTCATCTTTATATATAGTAAATTCTGCAGATAAACTGTCGACCCTGTTTTCGGTCTTTTTATTGAATTTTAATGTTTTTGCAATTTCGCTAAAAGTCTCTCCATCCATTAATACTAAGTCCTGACCTTTAATTGATGAGGCTCCACGAAGTGTAGATTTTTTGATATTGTATAAAGAATCCAGATAAGTCTCCCCGGCAAAATGAAATTCACCTTTCCCGCCAAATGATCTTAACATGGGCATGAGGGTGTCCATATCAGGAATCATTTCCAATAATTCACTGATTTCTACATCAAACATATGATAATCAATGGCCAGGTAGATATGGTTTTTACGTGGAGTGCGGTACATGGAAGTTAACTGCATGGCAGCTGCAGGTGTCACAAACTTAAACTGATCCAGCACCATTACACCGTCACGGATTCGCAATTCACCTGTTATGTCAGAGGCAGTACTTTCTCCGTAAGTTGCTGATTTTACACGAGTATTCAATTGAATATCTATCCCTTTAGGAACAAAGTATGGACCTGAAAATGACCCCTGATCTGCTGTATTGACAGGTTTAGAACTTTCTTCCTTATACCCTATCCCACTGGTCAGGTTCATGAGTTGAACAATATCTGTAGCATTGGACACAAAATCAAACTGCCCCCGTAATAATGAATCGCCTTTCATATAAGGCACCAGGTTATCCAACCTACCGGTGAGTTGAAAATCCGATTTATCAATTTTTATCGAACTTTCCTTGATAATAATTGATTCCGGCTCAAAATCCAACTTGATTGACGGAAGTTCTAATGGCTTGTTCAACGAAGCGATAGAAATTAGCCCATCCTCTATCTCAATAAACCCTTTCACGAGCCATTGCAGAAATATATCCTTCTGATTTTTGTCATTTACCACGTTTCCATCAATATTGATTTTTTTAATGGTGGCTTCATGTTCACCAAAATGTGTCTTCAAATTTTCACTTTGATACACCATTGTAATTTCAGGTTGCTCTGATGCATCTGATTTTGGGGAAATAGAAAATTTACCAGTTGGTTTGCTAATGGATATCCCCATTGTATCGGTATGATAATAAAGTGAATCCATTTTGAAATTGACTATTAAGTTGGGAACAATAGTGGTATCTCGGGCATCAGATGTTTCCAAATCTATTTGTGCATTTTGAAACAATGCTGATAAACCATCTGAGTTACTTGCCACCATATCTTTAGATATCAGTTTTATCAACGCAAACCGGGTTTGATCGGTAGCTGATTTTGGATTGGGCAGAGAAAACTCCACATTGGAATCTCCGGTAGCCAACGTGATACCATTATAGGTTATATTCAGATTGGAAGTTATTGCATTTCCAGACAACCTGATTTTATCCAATTGCATTTTTTGGAGCTGTGAAAGGCGAAATATGGATTTTACATTTCCGTTTAGCTTTCCACTCATTGTAGCTTTTAAATCAGTAGGGATAAAATTGTTCCATTCACCTAAAGACAAAGCAAGGTTGGAGGTGAGGTTGCATGATAAATCAGAAAAAAGATTTTTAATTGTCCCCTTCGTAGTGACAGATGACTGAGGTGTTTTTGCTTTAAAATCATTTATCTTGATATAAGAAATGTCATCCGATTTTAAATCTGAATAAAATTGGATATCCCCATCAATTCCCGAAACAGGAAGATGAAACCTTTTATCGGTAAATGACCCGTTCTTTACCAGAAGATGTATATCCATTATGGGCATGGTAGAATCGTTAAGAATGCCTTTAATTTTTCCCTTGGAAGATACAAGGCCATTTATTTTCATTCCTTCCACATATTGATGGAAAGGTGGAGGAATTAGTGCCACGAGTTCCCCGATTTGCCATGAGTCCAAATGGTAATTAATATCTGTGATTATATTTTGTTTGGCTGATTCCTTTTCCACATTGCCTTCAATTGCCAGTTCTAAATTATTTACTTTTATCTGGGCTTTTTGCAAGGAAATCATCTGCCGGGTATCTGTAAAGTCAAAAGGCATTTTAAACTTAACATAAGCATTTGGCAGGTAATTCATACCACCCATCTCAAAAGATATATTTGAATGATCCACCTCCAATTGACCATTGATCCTGTCTTCATAGATCTGTCCAGAAATAGTGGCAGTTAAATTTTGGATGTGCGTGTGCAATTTCCTGCCTTGATCTACATACCGTAAGTTTATATTTTCCAATCCAACTTCATTAATATCGATTTGTTGAAAAAGAGGATTCATTTTAGTTTCGGAATTGGAAGAGGAATCCATGATAAAAACATCAAAATTAGTATTCCCAAGACTATCAATAAAAACATTTAAACTTCCATTTGAAAATTTTATGTCATTTAAAATCAACTCATTCTTTTCCCACCAGGCCTTTACATCCACAGTTCCGGATAGCTGCCCCACGCTGATCAGGGTATCATTTGGTGCATCAGAAGGAGGATTAATGATCGTAAACTGATTAACTTTAATCCCGAATTGAGGGAATGTGCTGAAAAAAGTCAACTCCACCTCCCCTATTTCTGTAGCACTGACAATGAATTTGTCAGTCTGCTGTCGAAGAATACCAGTTAATTTTTCAGGAGTAAAAATCACCCAGAGTGTTATTCCAACTGCAATAATCAGAAGCGTCACCAGAGAAAGAATTGTGAACAGGAATATTTTTAAAAACCTTTTCATAGTACGTAAGAAAGGGATGGAGAAACCTTAATA
>JAEWLI010000241.1 GCA_023393375.1 Bacteroidota bacterium | reverse complement strand
TTGTGATACCATTCGCTGAATTTACGCCATCTACGCGTACACTTACCGGGATAATTCTCAAATCCAAAGTCTCCACGCTTTGAACATAGGGAATAATGGTAGTACGACCCCTTTCGATGCTAAATCCAAATGTTTTACCATCTTTTACTTTTTTCCTTCCTGTAACAACCAGAATCTTGTCAGGAAAAGATACTTTTATGATTGACTTTATAAATGCAATCAATAGAATAAAGGCCAATACCGCCAGAAATCCGTACAAAATGGCATTGCCGCTACTATCCAATTCCATGAATTGAGCCCTGAGTTCATGGGGAGATGTATCTTGCCCGCGTTCTGCCGCAAATACGAACCGTCCCGTGAGCTGGGCAATGGTAATGATGCCCGTCATAATTAACAGTTTTACTTTTCTCATTTTTATTTATATTGAAGGTTCTATTATTACATAATCATCCCGAATTTCGGAAATCACCGCTTCTTCACCTGCCTCAAATTCATCCATATCGTTTTTAGTCACTGCAAAGCGGTCAATATTCATTCCTCCGTGCACTACACGCACTTTTCCCATTTTGCCTTTACCTACTGAAACTAAAACAGTCGCTTTTTCCAATAATAATGACGATTCATTAACAGTAGAGTCCAGTTTATCGCTTTGGATACTTCGAAACAGAGCGGCTATGGCAGATACTATTACACCTGCACCTAGTGCCCAAATTATAGCAAATGGAGTTTCCTCTACTACATGGGCAAATAGTCCGATGGGGCCAAAACCGACACAGAAATAAATGACATGCCGGAACATTCCGATGGTTTTTAAGAGAAAACCTCCCCGTGGTGCAAATCGTTGATAACCTACCACAGAGCCATCAGGATGACTGGTAGGATGATGTTGATGCCCTGAATCATCGGAAGAAACATCATCTCCATCACCACTATCAAATGCAGTGTCATCACCACCTCCTGATGATGAAAGCATCATAAAAAAGTCAACTACCACGATTCCCAGCCCGAAAACCGTGGCAAAAATGTATAATGCGGTCATAGCATGAAATTTATAATTATTCTATAATTGAAAGCCAATATAGGATTTATTTTAAATAAAATAATGGTTTTTCGATAATTTTATATGAAAATGATTAGAAGTATGCTCAATGGTTCTTAGTGGGGCTAAATGGGCTATAAAAAATAATAGAATTCGACTAACCTATTAATACCTTCTTTCAAAAGCTTGATCTTTAGGAATGAGAATAAGACTACTTTGGTTTAACAGTAAAAGTAAGGAGTTGGATCAGTGTAATTGCATACAATACAGAACGAAAAGTCTTGAGGCTATTACGAAAAAGACCTGAGAATTTTATCAAAGACTTTTAAAGGTTTTTTATTCAATTATTCTTTATCTTTAACAAGACGTAATTATTTCATTTTATTAGTGATCTCATTTTTCTAAGGTATCCAACAGATGCTGCTACTTTTAATCCCCTACAATGTCCCAATTTTCCCCAATATGTGATATTATTCCCTCAACTGCTAATGCTAAACTATTGACAAACAAGGCTTTAAAGATAATAGAAGGTGGAAAATTATTTTGGCATAGTATTTTATATATAGGTATTTATTTAGTAATATGTTCAATTTTTTAAACTTATTTTTTATGGGCTCTTTACTTTATATTATCGCAGTAATTTTAATTATTGGCTGGTTGATTGGTGTATTTGCATACAGCGCAACTGGAATTATTCACGTTTTATTGGTCATTGCTATCATAGCAATATTGTTCCGCCTGTTAAGTGGACGACGTATTTGACGAAATTAACACATCAAAATGGCTGAAATACGAATTAAAAAGAAAAGTGTGGCAGTATGGCCATGGATATTAACCTTGTTAATGTTGGGATTAATAGCATGGTTTATAATTGAATTCGTATGGAAAAATAATAGCCTGTTTAGTGACATCAACAACAACGATGTATATGAATACAGTATGGGTGAGTCTGATATCACCCATACTAATTCTATTGATGAATTTATCGCTTTGATAAATGATGAAGTATTCATCACAGAGAAATTGGATCATGGTACGGCTCTTTTAGGTTTAGAAAAATTGTCTGATGCCATTGACGAACTTGTGAACGGGCAAGATATAGAAGATGAAAAAATCACATCTCAGCAACAACAATTATCCAAACAACTGAGTGCTGAGACTAAAAAGGAAAGTTTAGTTGATAATGATGTATCGTTGAATACTCAAAGTTTATATACGGCGGCAGAATTGTTAGAAGAAATTCAACAGAAAGAATTCCCTGAATTATCTCAGGATGTCTCGTTGATGAGGCAGAATCTTTCAGGAATTAACCTTTCAGATCCTTATGAAAATGAGGTGAAAGTAAAAGATTTTTTGATACATTCAGGTCAGTTATTACAATTAATGAGAGATGAAATATATGAAGAAGCATCGCTGACCTATTAAAATAAAGATATTATGAAAACCAATTTGAGGAGATTTGCGGAAATGAGCGGGTACAGGGTCCATAAAAGGGACCATAATGTAACTGATTGGATGGCGAGAGGAGAGGACAATCACATCATTGGCTATGTAAATGATATGATCATAAATACACAATTGATGAAAGCGGCGTATCTGGAGATTTCATTATCCGATGATTATCAGAAAGCTCGTGGAAAGGCACAAAATATTTTAGTTCCTCTAAAGTTGGTAGATATCGACAAAGACGGTGAAGAAATTCAAACCATTGGAATTGATCGGCACACCATTGAGACCTACCCTGTATACGAGGGAAATATCATTACCCCTGAATACCTATTTAAGCTCCAAAGCCATTTTGATGTAAAACAAAATGGCAGGAAAAAAGAAAAGCAGCAGGAAATACCCAATGGCGATCTTTTTCCGGAGTATCCCGATGTTGAATCCTTGCAACACGAATTGTCCAGGCAGAAACTCGAAAATCTTGAGTTAAAAAAGAAGCTGAAGGTAGCTCAGGCAGAAAGAGAAATAGCCATACTTGAAAGGGATATAGCATTCACACAAAACCAGAAAAAGAAAATAGAAGAGCGAATGTACCGAAAAAATCTTCAGGATTTGGAAGTAAAATAAAGCAGGTATTTTAATCATATCAAAAATTGGTTATTATTGTCTTGGATTGGCAGTGATAACCATTTTTTTGTTATGGCTCAATTCAAATATTCATCACTTTCCAATCATGTATATAATAGCTGGTGTTGTTTTTTAATGTGATTTTTTATGATTGATTTTTTTAGAAAACTTTTTGATTCGGATTTCATGCCTCATGGGCACTGTTATTTTTGGACACCTGAAATTGTGTGGCCTATTGCGATCTCAAATGGTATTATTGCACTTGCCTATCTTACCATTCCTATTGTTCTAATATATATTTATAGAAAAAGGAGTGACTTTAAATATGTTTGGATGGCAGTCATTTTTGCTCTTTTTATATTCGGGTGCGGCCTTACCCACGTGTTGGATATTGTTAATATTTGGGAACCTTACTACCGGTTAGATGCCGTTGTACGTGTAATTACTGCCTTAGCTTCAATAGGAGCAGCCGTGGTTTTAACCAAAATAACACCAAATATTATAAAAATGCCCACAAGGGAAGAGTGGGTGAGAGTAAATGAAGAGTTGAGGGAACAAATAAGAGAACTACATGAGAAAGATATGGTGATTGAAGCCATCAGAAAATTTGAAGAGCTCGCAGAGGCAGTTCCCCAGGTCATGTGGATCAGTGACAAAAGTGGTAAAATATTTTATATCAATCATCGGTGGCACGAATACACCGGTAGCATGGTGACAAATATTGCTGATGTTTCAAATGATTATTGGGTACAATATATTCACCCTGATGATTTTCAGAAGGCTATGGAGCAATGGCGTGTTGCAGTTGAAGAAGGTGTAAAATTTGACTTTGAGCTAAGGATAAAAGATAGGGGTGGTAATTATCAATGGTTTCTTTCCCGAAGTTTACCCATGAAGGATAAATCGGATTCCAGATGGTTTGGTACTTTCACTAATATCCATGATCAAAAAAAACAGAACCAGGAATTGCGAAAAATCAATTATGATCTCGACAATTTTGTATATGCCGCTTCTCATGACCTACGTACACCACTAACCAACATGATGGGAATCCTGAATTTGTTGAACGATGAATCTGAAACTAACCCATTGACACACGAGAAAAAGCAGAAATATTTACAAATGCTGGGTTTATCAGTAGATAAACTGAGTAAAATAATTGATGATCTTACAGATATTACCCGTTTGCAAAAAAATATTTCTCCTGATGAATCCTTGAAAATGGAAGAAGTGGTCAACGAAATGACAATAGAGCTACAAGACCAAATCAATAAGGCATCCGCAGAGATTAAAACAGATTTTCAAGTTTCGGAAATAATTTTTTCCCCAAAAAATATGAGGAGTATTTTAAATAATCTGGTCACAAATGCACTCAAATATAAATCACCTGATCGTTCCCCAGAAATTATGATCAGAACGTTTGTTGAAAAAGATTATAATGTAATTGAAGTTCTGGATAACGGCATTGGTTTTGATAGTAAATACAAAGATATTATTTTTGACTTGTTCAAACGACTTCATAGCAACATAGAAGGAACAGGAGTAGGCTTATTTATTGTGAAACGCATTGTGGAAAATGCAGATGGTAAAATTATTGTTAATAGTAAGCCTGGTGCCGGAAGTTCCTTTAAGATATATTTGAGAAAATAGAAATGCACAAAAAAATGAAAAAGGTATTATTGATAGATGATGACGAGATCAATAATGAATTGAATCAAATTATCCTTCAAAAGTTTGGATATGCTGAAGAGGCAGTGGTATGTGAAAATGGTCAGGTAGCCTTGGATTATCTGACCAGTATAGCACCAGAAGCATTACCTGAAGTCATCTTTTTAGATTTGAGAATGCCTGTAATGGATGGTTTTCAATTTTTGGAAGCAGCGCAAAAAGTCAGTGACGACCTCACAAAAAAAATTTCCATATATATCCTTACCTCTTCAAAAAATCAACAGGATATGGATAAGGCCAAATCATTTGAGGTCGCAGGGTATATTACTAAACCATTAACTACCCGCCAGCTAGATATGCTGTAGAGGCAGCTAAAGCACTTTACGTTTAGATTAGCCGATAGAACGGTCAATCTAAATGATGGAATTGCTAATTATGGAAGCGATTTATAACAAGAAATCATGTGGTGAATCCTCATTGAACTTATTATTTCTTATATTTGCCGCATTGCATTAAAATTTCTACAGCTTTGGACTTTATTGCCATTCAGGAAAAAATATACTCCTACAAAGACCAGGGGAAAAAGTTATTTACCTCCTCTTCATTTCAAACACACAGTATTGTACTATTACACATTCTGAGCAGAATAGATAAAACTATTCCTGTATACTTTATTAATACCGGATTTCATTTTCCTGAGACTTTGGAATTCCGGGACAGGATTACTGAATTATTACAACTTAACCTGATCGACCTCAAATCGGATACACCCAAATATCTTCAGAAAAATCCTGATGGTAAATTATTATTTACCTCCGATCCGGATTATTGTTGCTATTTGAACAAAGTGCAGCCCATGGAGAACATCCTTCGCTCTTTTGATGTGTGGATTAACGGTGTAAGGGCTGATCAAAGCGATGTGAGGAATAATATGAAGACAGAACAACCGGCACCGCATGAGGTAATCCGGTTTCACCCCATATTGTCATGGTCAGCAAAGATGATCTATGAATACAGAAAAGAATACCAACTTCCTGAACATCCGCTGGATGCCAAAGGATATCTCAGCATCGGTTGCGAGCCATGTACCAGGATTTATGATCCGGAGATGCAGGAAAGAGAAAGCAGGTGGTACGGATTAAATAAAAAGGAGTGCGGATTACATATTGATCTGGCCAAAAAATAACAGGATATGAAAATTTTAATTACCGGAGGAGCAGGATACGTAGGTACTAAACTCGTGAAGGCTCTGGTGAATGATCATGATGTGGAAGAGATCATTGTTTATGATAACCTTAGCCGGGCAAATTATAATCTTTTTTTAGGCGAACGGTTTAATCATCCACATAAAATCCGGTTCATTCTTGGAGATTTACTTGATTCGAGAAAGATCAGACAAATACCGGTTCAGTATCAAATTGAGGCAGTTTATCATCTTGCTGCCAGGGTAACTACCCCTTTTGCCAATACCGATGCTCACCTGTACGAACAGATCAATCATTGGGGCACTTCCGAACTGATCCTCGCCGTGGAAGAAAGTCCGGCGGTAAAGAAGTTTTTTTATACGAGCAGCGCATCTGTTTATGGCTCTTCCAAAGAAATGGTCACAGAAAGCAGTGAACCGGGACCAAGTACATTTTATGGTATTTCCAAATACAGGGGCGAACATCATGTAAAGCGGATGTTTAATAAAATGGATGCATATATTTTAAGGTGTGGCAATGTGTATGGTTATAGTAAAAGCATGCGGTTTGATGCGGTTATTAATAAATTTATGTTCGACGCCAATTTTAATTCAAGAATATCTATTCATGGCAATGGCAAACAATCACGGGCTTTTATTCATGTAGATGTACTGGCAAAAGCTTTGGCACAACTGATCAGAAGTGATGCACCATCGGGAATTTATAATGTGGTGGACAAAAATCTGGATATCATTGAAATTGCAGATGTGTTGAAACACATTTTCCCCAATCTGGAGTTTATTTTTATTAATCAACACCTTACCCTTAGTGAAGTACAGGTAAACCCTGATTCTGTACTCAGGAAATATATTGATTATACCAACAACAGAGAGTTTATGGCTGAAATGGTGGAGTTTAAGGAAAGTTTTTCATTTTAAACTCAATACAGGTCTACTGTGAGTCAGCATAGTTAATAGATTAGAAAACAAAATACACCATTTTTCTTACAAAAATTGTCATTTGTAAATAGGGGTTTTGAATGACGAATTCTGATTTCTGAATTTGCGAAATCAGCAAACACCCAAGCCACTCCATTGAATGGTTCAACCGGCAACAACTACTATAAT
>JAEWLI010000238.1 GCA_023393375.1 Bacteroidota bacterium | reverse complement strand
ATCCCATATGGATTGAAATACCTGACCTACAGCAGCGGTAATTATCCTCAACTTTTGCGCACCTTCCTCAGTACGCTTGAACCATTGTATCAATCCGGTAATGGCTGCGATCACAGCCATTAAAGGTATGGCGATCAACGCCATCCTAAATATATTGGCCGCTTTGGATCCGGTGTTTAAAGCGGGTGAAATAGCCCCGACTGCATTTTTTAATTGGGAAAACTGGGAAGAAAAAGGGGCAAATTGAGAAAATTGGCTTGTTAAATTTTTTGCTGCCTGGCCAGCTCCATACATTTCTGTTTTGACCTCTTTAATACGGCCGTTTACAGCTTGCAGATCTTTGCTTTTTTTTACAAACTCCTCGGTGCCAGGAGTTAAGTTTTTTAGTTCACGATGCAACTTTGTAGCACTTGCCGTTAACTCGTTAAGGGTTTGACCTGCCTTCTTACCATTCGAAAGTTCTATTTCGAGTTGAATTTTATCCGTAGTAGTTCCCATTTTTAATCAAATTTAATTTTGTGACGGTTGCAATACTTTCTGATCTGGAAGAATAGCCTGAAGCGGTATTCTTTTAAAACTTCAATGGGAATTGGCTTATCTAGCTGTAGAGCTTCAAGAATTGCATTCATGTGGCCATCCCTCAATATGTTGCCCGGTGGGAATCCTCTGATTCTACATTTATATGATTGCCTGGACAGGTATTCTGCCTGATGTTGGAAGATCAGGCAGAATTCATTAAATCCCATTTGGAAAAATTCCTTATTAAAAGGTTGAAGAGAACTATTATTTAATTGCATTTTGAAGGCCTTTTAATGTTTTTGCAAAAATTGAGTCTCCACTATTACCTAAAAATAACTCTTCCCTCAAAAGGATATTTGTTACTTTGGGAGCAGCAGGAGCAAGAATGGTGATCTTAAAGTAATCCCATAAAAATGTGTCCACTATCTCAGCTTTGACAAAGTGCATCTCGTTATTGTTTTGATACACTGAATTATAGGCCACTTCAAGATTCTTTAATAAAACATAAGTTTTGAAGCTTTCTTTGGTTTCTATCTGTTTTGTGTTTGAGTTCTTAATCCTAGTTTTAAAATCTTCCGACACTACAAACACCTGATCGTTTTTGTCGAACAATCTTTCGAATTTCGGGTTGAACCACTTATCTGCAATTTTTTTAGCAAGTGTTTTGGTCTTGTCAATTACTTCTTTTGGAAAATCTATCAGTTCGACAATCTTTTCTGGATTTACATTTATGATTTGGTTTCCACTTTGACTATTCAATGAAAACCTTTCCTTCTTTGCGTAAATAATAAGCAGTTGTTTTGAAATAATAGACGAGTCATTGGTACCGAATAATTCTTTTAATATATCCAAATTGAGTTCAGCAGCACCATAATTTTTCATTTCTTCTATGATGCCATTAATGATTACACAATATTCTTCGGCTTCATTTAATTCAAAGGCATAACGATCTTCATCGAAAGACAGCACTACAGGAAATTGAATTTGACTGATCAGAGCATCCAGATCTTGTTGTTGACCTATAATCTGGTCAAGGATTTTTTTGTTTTCTGTTTTCATTTTATTGTTTTAAAATTTTATACTACAAATAAATGAAAAATGCAAATCTTAAAATAGGACACATGTTTTGCATTTGATTTGCACTGCAAAAGTGGCACTGTAAGCCAATGAGGAGCTTATTTTTAAAAATTAAGCTTTTTGATTGGCAGTTTCGAATTATCTTATGAGTGCAGGTTCTCCAAGGTAAATTCAAAAAAAAGCTTTTTATAAGTTTTTCTTAATCTGGCAATAAAGAATAAATCACTAATTGTATTATATTTATATTGAAAAATTAAATTGAAAGATTATTTTTAAGTACCGTAAAATTAAATCACCACAAATTCAGTGAAATTCAAAAATTGTGTAAGAAATGTAAGAAATGATATTTTTTGATAAAAATCATTATTGTAAGACTATATACGGGACTTTACATTTCTTACATTTATTTAAAAAATTATGTAAGAAATGTAAGGAATATAAGTATTAACAGTTTACAATTTCTTACACTTCTTACATTTCTTACAAGTTAATGTAAGAAAAAAAACAGGGTTATAAGACCTTACAACTTAATATATTTTCATTTCTTACATTTCTTACACAAATTTTCAATTAGAGAAAAAACTTAAAATTGTGATTTTAATTGATTATTTAAAAATTTGTACTTTGTTGAGAAAACCCCAAAAACCCTTTCCCCCCCCAACTGAATTTGCTCAATAAATATGAGTATGAAAAAACCCCTGTATTTGCAGGCATTTTCGCCCCGAGTGAAATGATTGCCATTCGTCAAATTTGTGAAAATCTTGGAATAGACCGAAAATGGCAACAACAAAGAATTCAATCTGATCCAAAGTGGAATCAGTTGGGGGGAAATTTACTGAAAACGTTGGCAAGCGTGAAAAGCAGTTTCCTTATGCTCCTTAAAGGATCAATCTTACTTTTAAGGTTTTTTGGGAAAAAAATAACTTGGTTTAAAAAGGTAGTTTAGCCTTTTTTTCCTGTTCTAATTGTGTGGTCCATGGTTCATAAAATTTAATAAGTTCTTCCGGAGTAAGCCATTCATCTACATTGAAAGTATAGTGTCTAGAGACAGTATAAAATTCCTCAATTACTGGCTTTCCATCCGGAAGCCCATTATGAGTAGCTATAGTATCATGATTCATTTTAAATCCAATTGGAATCCTTATATGTTTTGGTGCATCGGAAGGCTTTAGTTTTCTTTTATCCTGCAAATAAGCCCTTAAATCATTTGAATCTATTCTATATTTGATTGATTCGTTCAGCTGTTTTAATAACCAGCTGGCATGCATTTTTATTACGGGTACACGATATGTTAAAAACATATCAGATATAAAACCTTCTACCGTTTTATCAATTCTGCTTTTAGTAGATTCAAGTATTTTAAAGAATTGTTCTGTAAGAATATATTCGGTTTTAAACCACAAATCAGCCTCTTTTGGATGGAAAATCTCTCTGTTCATCAAGAAGTATAGCCAGTGGGGAATTTCTGAAACAAGATCCTTTTCAAAATCCGGAATTTTCTTTTCTAGTTTTGGCACTCTGACAATAAACCACCTTCTATCATTTTCATCCATTTTCATAATTTTGTCAGCATCATTACTGCAAATAATGATTTTTCCATAAAAATCAAATTCTTTTATGTTTTGATTTTTGTTTTCCAAAAACTGAGTTTCAGATGTGACCATTTGTTTAAGTCGTTCCTTTTCGGCTTTCTTATCAACATCCAAAAACCCCTCATCTATACCTATTATAAATTTAGTTGCAAAATGCGCGTTAAAATTAGTTCCAAATCTTTCATTGTTCAAAATTACTGCGTTAGTCCCGAAAATAGCTTTAAGCCATTTCAAGAAAGTTGATTTACCCGTTTCTTGTTCCTGAGAGACTAAACAAGGAACAGGCAATTTTTGCATGGGTTTGTTTAACAGAATTGTTAAATAATCGAGTGCAATTGTGAAGGGATCTCCTAATAGCTTTTCTTCTGAAAAAGTAATTTCTTTAGTTTCCTCATTAAAGGAATATGACAGATTCCCCTTTCCATTAAATAAGTGTTTAACAAACCGAATTGATTTATCTATTGAACCTGGCTTTATTTCATGTGTTAATGGATGCATAACATTATAACATCCATAATGTACCCTCTTATAATTTTCAGTAAAATCTGGAACAGAACAAAATGCATCGTATTTATTTATTTGTTCAATGAATCCAGGGAATCTTTTATAATCCCTCAAAATCTCTGAAATTCTGTAAGGATCCATTCTCTCCTCGATCTGACCAGTTTTAAAATTTGGGAATTTTATTATTTTGAACCAATCAGCCCCTATTCTTAAGTATCTATCAGCATCTTCATGTCTAACATATACAACATCTTCTCCATTGAACTCATATCTGGATTGTCCGAACCTAAACTCCCTGTTCCCAATAAAATCTCTATAGGTTTGGTAAAAAAGATTTACATCGGTCAATCCAAAATAATTCCTAAGTCCTTTGTGAAAGTTGGGATCGGTAATAATATGCCCTGAAAAATACTTTAAAGCAAATTGAAATTTGTACAAGTCATTTTTGATATCATCAACCTGGGCTTTGAATTTAATAAGAAGATCATCAAAACCTTTTGCACCAGATTCATTGAATTTGGTTTTGATGTGCATAAAATAAAAATTCTGCACAGTACTATCATCCAAACGTTTCTGAAGAGATTCCCTGAAGTTTTTGACAGCAGAATAAAACAAGTTTTGGCGTTTTGCAAGGTCTTTTTGTTCCTCCCATTTGATAACTAATGTATCAGCATCAGTTAAGTAAATGATATTTTTGACTCGGCAAGCAACAATTAATTCCTCAATATCTTCATGTACTTTGCCTTTTATGCCAGATTCTGAATCATAAAAACCATGTATTGATGGAATTCCTATAATGTCCAATCCAAAAAGATCACCAACAAATGCTTTAATCTCGCCTTCAGTGACAATAAGTGTCTCTATAGGCTCTTTAGCCAAATATTTTTTTATTATTCCAGGAGTGAAAAACGGAAATGATGGAGAACCTTTTTCTTGATAATATTTTTGTTCTTCCTCCTTTCCATCTTTTTTTATTTTTACCGGCTTTTTAAGCCTTTTTCTATGGTATGATTTAAAATTTTTATTACCCTCTTTTCTCCATGGATATGGACGGCCGTTTAAATTAAGATAATTAATTTGGATGTTACCGTCAATGTCCTCTTCAAAAATTTTAAATGAATATGTCGGATTTTTAGGATTAAGTTCACTTTTTCCAAATGTTCCAATATAATTTGGTGATAGAACAGTATTTTGATCTTCTGAAATTCCTATCTCATTAACTATTCTTCGTTTATAATATGAATCAGTGGTGTTTAAGGAAATTGATTGTCCTACTCCATTATTTTCTATTTGAATATCTTTGCTTCTCATACTTTTTCTGCATTATAAAAGTTTGATTTTAATTTAAAAGAGGGTCCCCATAAGACCCTTTTTTAATTCAAGAGATCATTGGATTTTTGAAAGCTATGGTTGTTAATAATTTTGGTTATTTCGTCTCTTACTATTTCAGCTCGAGTAACTCCAATTTCCTCACTCACTTTATCCAGCAGATCATATTGTTTCTTTTGTAGGCGAATTGTAATATTCGCATCAAATTTTTTTTTCTTGTATGCCATGGTATTGATTTATTTTGTTATACTACAAAAGTCTTGCATTTGCAAATCCTATAATAGGACAATGATTTTACCAAATAAAACCACCTTTAAAGGGCTTGAAACATGTATTGTTGTTTTGATGAGTTTTTGGATTGTTAACCACAGCTTGAATTTTTAAAGCGGTTAAAAAACGGGGATTCCCGTTTTTTGAAGTGAGCTGGTACTTCTTGTTAATTATTTTTACAGTTAATTCCATGGGTTTTAATCTTTTATGAAAGTTAGTATTGGTTCTGGATTTTCTTTGTTTTCTACTATCTCTCTTACCTTCTTCATATTGTTTAGGTATTTATCAAGGCCATAGGCAATTTCTATTTCTTTTATTTCGGCATGTGGATTTGGTGGCATAATGCATGGCTGGCCGCTGATCCGGGATAAAAAGGAAGAGGTGGCACATCTTGTTCTTTTTATCCTATCATCATAAGAATTAATATAATTTACCAGCCGCCTAGTGAGTTTGTCGGGGTTCCTTGAATGGGTCGGATTAATATACCATGACAAGTAATCGTGTATACCTGGTATATCTTCATCTTCATCTTCATCAAATAGGGTTTCAAATTTTCCTTCTAGGAAGGTTTTAATACCTTTTGTCAATGCCTCCAGATTGGAAACAATATCCTCCAGTTCTTTGGAGATAAGAAACAGGTTAACCAGAACGTCTTTAATTCCATTAGGTATGTTTTCATCCTCTGAGTATAACAATTGATGCTCTGGAATCATTAGGTTAACCCTCGCATCGGTTAAGAGTGTTTTAAAATCGGATATTTTCATGTTAATTCAATTTTTCAATTGTCAATGATTTAAATATTATTGTGTCTTTATGATTTGCAGTAAAATCATCAAACATTTTGGCTTCATTTTTATATGAAAAGTACTTTTCCTTGCTTGCCTTAATGAAGTCTATCCTATTTTCGACATACTCAAGATGATCATGTATGTATTGAAATCTAATATGGTTAATCTTTTCATCATCAAATACCTTGTTGAATTCATCAATTCCGGCATCTTTTTTCATTTTTAGAATTTTCAACATTTTATATTTAGGAATTAGGTCAGGATTTGACGGATGCCCTTTTGAAAAAAATGCAATGATGGAAATCATTGACTGATTTATACGATATATCATGTTTTTCATAATGATAAATTTATGCCTATAGACCAAGGCCATATAACGATCCTGAAAACCATTGAATAAAGTCATAACACTCCTTGAATTCCTTGATATTCCTTTCATTGAGACTTTTCACCAAAAAATCTATTGTTGTTGAACAGTTTAGTTCAATTATATCAATTCCTTTTTTATTCAGAAGCTCAATTACAGGGAGAATATTGGCTTTATTATCCTTATCGCCATCAGAGGTGTGATACACAATTAAAATATAACCGTGATATTCTGTTGTTTTATTGATTGTGTCTTGAAGCTCGTCAATAAATTCAAATACATCATCCATGTCACGACATTTTTGTAAATCTGGATTTTCCATGAGACCATTCTTTAGGTATGCTTTTAATTTTGTACATAGAATTGAGGCTTCTTTTGGTCTGTATTCTGAAAAGAAATCAGTAAATTGATGATAATAAGGCAATTTTATTTTTGAATTTTCCATGTTAATAAGATTTTTTTGTTTAGTTATATTTAATTGCCCTATCTTTACTAAAGAACAAGGGCAGCTTGTTGCCTTTCAATAGAATTTGATTTGTTTGAGATCCAGATTCCACGAGCCGGCAAAACTTTGGGATCTGGTTTTTTATTTTTTGGATGCTTTGACAATCGAAGGATCTCCTCTAATTGCATTGAGTACTTCCGTTTTTAAATAAAACATCCTTCCACCTACTTTATAGAATGGAATTTTACCTTTCTTCTTCAGGTTTATTACAGTAGTTACTGTTACACCTAAAAATTCAGCAAGTTCTTTTTGTGTTAGTTTTTCGGAATTCCTTTCTGAAGTTGGCTGGATCTGTTTAAGCTTTTTGTCAATAGCTAATTCAAAAGCTCTGACAATCTCATCCAGAGTAAATAATGCTATCCTAGGTAAGCTCATAGTAATTCGTTTATATCAACTTGAAAATAATTAGCAATTGATTTTACTTCTGGAATAGTAGGATGTTGTTTTCCTCGAAGGATTAAACCAAATCTTTTGGAGTTGATTCCAATTTTTTCATAAAAGGCTTTATTTGGTCTAAATTGTCCATCTGGCAATGTTTTCTTTATAAGATCCTCTATTTTAGAGTTTGAGCCAGTGCTTGAATTTATTAACATAATCAACTTTAAGTTTAATAATTATTAATGTATAAGTTGATACAAATGTAAAAATTATTAAATAAAAAGCAAATAATTGTTGAATAAAAAATTAATATTTGTTTTGTATTTTTACAGAAAAATTGCCATGAAATTTGATATTGGGAAAAAAATACAAGAAGTACGGAAAGAGCTTGGATTAAGCCAGGCAGAAGTAGCTAAACGTTTAAACACTTCTTTAAGCAACTATACTAAATTTGAAAAGCGCGAAAACGGCATTTCAGTTGGTAAATTGTTGGAAATTGCTGAGGCAATGAGAATTTCTCCTGTTAGAATCATGGGATATCATGAAGAGGTTGGACTTTTTGAGGATGTTGTTTTAGATGAGATGCATGAAGAGCACATTAGAAACCTTAATCAAGAAATATCTTCATTAAAAGATAAGTATGATAATCTATTGGGAAATTATGGTAGGTTATTTGAAAAATATTTAGAAGAAATCATTTTACTCAATAATAAAATTAGACGCCAAATCTATAATAGCTATTCTAATGTAGTGAAAGATAACATATTAGAAATCGATGAGTCAGTTAAAGATAGGTATCCTATTTTTTCTGCTATTTATGACTATATTAAAAGAGAGTTATTTTTTATTCCCTTAGAAAAAAGGAACAGTGGTTTTATGCAAATTATTCAAGATGCAATTGAAATTTATATAAATAAACTATCACTAACGCTTATTAAAGAGACTGCTAGGTTCTATAATACTAATGATGAAATAGAAGAAGAATTGGATTGGTATAGAGCAAAATTGAGAATTTCTAAATAACCCAATTTATGTACAATCAAATAAATGTCCGGGGTTTTATCCGCCTAATTAACCCGGATAAATCAGGTTTGACCACCCTTTAATATCCGGATAAAACTTTTTTATCCGGATATTAAAACCGGTTACAACCGGTTATGACGGTCTTAAATAACCTGTTAAACCGAGTAAAGTGACCGACTAAATAACCCGGTTAACTTGGTTTTCGACTACCTTTTTTACTCGGTTTATCTGATTTTCCAAAATTGCCCCAAGCTTTGTCCATCGAATCCTTCAATACCTGATCGGCGAACTTCACATATTTGTTAAACGAGCTGTCACGTTTATGTCCGGTAATTTCTTTGACGGCTCTTTCGGACATTCCATGTATTAAAGAAAGCGTTGCAAAAGTTTTTCTGGCTGTATGTGAAGTAATTAATTGATATTTTGGAATTGTTACTGCAGTAGGTTTACCTCCTGAATATTTTGTTATAGTAATAGGTTCATTAATTTGAGCTTCTTTGCAGCACTCTTTAATGTAATCATTAAACTTCTGCGAAGAAATGACAGGTAGTGGTCCAATACCAGGATAATCCTTATATCGGTTTAAAATTTCTATTGCAGGTTTGATTAAAGGAATCTTTTGATATTTTTTGGTTTTAATAATAGTCTTGCGAATCTCATCATTAACAATATGTTCGGGCTTCAGATCTTTTATGTCCGACCATCTTAACCCAGTAAAGCATCCAAAACAATAAACATCCCTTACATGTGCCAATTTTCGGCTATTGAATGGATAATATAGGAGAATATCCAATTCCCCGACACTTAAACAAATGATATCCTTTTCTTTTTCAGGGGCCTTGAACTTCAGGTAAATCATATTGCTGTTATACCCTCTCTCCGTAGCCCAATTCAAAAATATTTTTAATCTGGCAACTAGCGTAGAAAAATAATTATCAGAAATTACAGCACTTTTAACCACTTTCTCTCCTGAATCATTTTTTTCTTCTTTTGTTCTGGTTTTAAAGGCATACAACTTTAAGCTATCAAAGAATGAATTATCAATATTATCGAACCTAATTTCATAACCAGTAGATTCTTTGAATTCTCTGAAAAAATTTTTAGCTGTATGATGCCCAGAAACCGTTCGGGATGCCTTGTCTGCTTTCTGGATCTCAATGAATTCTTCAAACAGATCAAAAAATCCCTTCCCTTTAGGTTTGATGGGGGCTTCAATATTCCACTGGCTCTCTAAATATTCTTTGGATAATGGAATATTATTAAAGAAGGCATTTTTAATTATGTCTTTAGCTTTTTTCTCCAACTCATCCAGTCTATCATTATATTCTGCATAATTGTTGTAATCCTCTTTTTTGCCGTTTGGTCTTACTCTCTGGCTAATCTTGTTCCAGTGGCCTTCCTTAATTTTTATTCCGGTACTTTTTTTAAACTTTTGATAATTAAAAGCTATTTGTATCCATATGGGATTCATATTATCTTTATCAGCTTTATCTTTTCTTGTATAAAAGGTAGCATTTGCCATAATAATAGATAGTTTTACTACATTAAAATTTATAAAACCATAAATAAAGGGGGGCAAATAAGGGGGCAAATTATTGATTATAGTTATTGATAAAAAATCATTTCACGTTATAAAAGCTCCCAAATGCCATGAATACAACAATATTAAACATAAATTAAAAATACATCAAATATAAGCAAGTCCCGCTCCTGGTACTGAAACCCTCTGTAAATCATGTTTATAGAGGGTTTTTTATTTATGCCGATTTTTGATCATTCTCCAAAGACAGTCAATACTATTTTCCGGGGGCCACCATAGTCTCGGTGTTCACATAAATAGATGCCTTGCCAGGTTCCCAAATTCATTTCGCCATCAGTAACAGGAATTGTAACAGAATTGCCCAAAAGTGAAGCCTTTATATGTGCAGGCATATCATCTGAACCTTCCATTGTATGCCTGTAATACCTGGCATTTTCGGGCACCATCACATTAAAATGACTTTCAAAGTCTGTTCGGACAGTAGGATCAGCATTTTCATTGATAGTCAGACCCGCTGATGTATGTTTAATAAAAACCTGCAGCATACCCAATTTGATCTCTTTTAATTCAGGAAAATCTTTTCTGATTAGTTGTGTAATCAGGTGGAATCCCCGTTTGTATGCTGGTAATGTCAATTCTTTTTGAAAAATCCTCATATCTTATTCAGTTAAAATAAATTCATATGCCCCGATATCAGGCAGTTCATCACGGTCATTCCCAGCTAGATCAATAAATATCTTATAATTTACATCACCTTTATCAATCACTGGTGATTCCTCGGCCGGACGGTAATCATACAAATGGAAATTGATATATTTTGGAGGCTGGTTCAGGATATTTTTATTGATATCTAATGATATAAGACTGGTCTTAAGTAGGGAGTGATTGACTAAAAGATTGAATGGCACATCTTGATGGCTGTCGAGAAGCAGTTCATCTTTAAGATTTCCATATATGATACTGTTGTGTATTTCAAAATTAAGTTCTTCCTTTATATCCAAATCATTTGTTTGTATGTAATTCGTAATAACAACTGAAGGTGAATTTCTTGGTATATTTATTCCTGCAAAGCTGTTATCAAAAGTACAATGATTGTAGTAGTAATTGCCCCCGGCTAAATTTGCCAAAGTAAATTCACCGCAATTATTGATCAAAATATTAGTGGCATGTACATCTGAGTTGTAAGCTACCAATCCTGCCACTGCAGCATTTTCTATGATCACATTTGAAAGTACGAGATCAGGTTCATTGTCTTCATCAGGTGTGCCAATATAAATGCCATAAATACTATTACGGATATGGCTATGATTGATAATATTATTATTACTGGTCATTAAAAAAATAATTCCGCCCCATTGTCCATAAGCATTTTCTATATCAAGTCGGTCGTTGGTGAATTTTACAGGATTTTCTACTGTCCCGTTTATCAATAAACTCCCTGCAACCAATAATGCTGATGATGGTCGGGCATAGATTTTTGTGCCCTCAGAAATTGTGAGTGAACATGATTCAGGTACTAATACAGAATCGAGAAGTACGATTGGTTTTTTTGAAGTCCATGTTGTGTCGCATGGCAAGATGGTTTTTCCCATAAAGTACGCATCTTGTCCCCAACTCTGAAGTTTTATATCCTGAAGATTGCCATTTGTCAGAAAACGAATGGAATCGATAACCAAGAACGGCAGATCAGCACCACTGGGATCAATTTTCACTTCAACCAATAACAGGAGGCTATCCATTCCCATCAATTGCTGATTTTCAAATTGTTTTCCCTTAATTCCATTTAAATATATAGAATAAGCAGAATTTGGGCCATCACCCAAAGCTATTGATGAAATATTAACCGCATTATTAGACTTATTATATACTGTTAATCGTTTGGTGATACTTCCAACGGTGGTAAAAATGGTATCAAAATGAATAGTATCGGAAGAAAAACGGAGACTGATGTTCGGATCGCTGCTTAATTTTTCGTTTTCCTGTTGGCAAGCCACAAACAGAGAAACGAAGAGTAAACATAACATCCAACTTATCGGGTTTCCGAAAATCTTTATCATGCCATTCCACCTTCCTTTAGTTTTTCAGCATTTTCAGCAATCCTTAATTGCTCGATAAAATCATCAATCTCCCCGTCCATAATTGTGGGCAGGTTATAAACAGTGTGACCAATCCGATGGTCGGTTACACGGCCTTGCGGATAATTATAAGTTCGTATTTTATCCGATCTGTCACCACTTCCGACCATACTTTTTCTTCGGGCACCTACTTCTTCATTGTGCTTTTTAAGTTCCATTTCATATAATCTTGATCTGAGCACCTTCAAAGCCTTATCAAGATTTTTTAGCTGTGATTTTTCGTCCTGACAAGACACTACAATACCTGAAGGGATATGGGTGAGGCGAACGGCACTGTAAGTGGTATTCACTGACTGTCCACCGGGACCCGAAGAGCAGAAAGTATCTTTCCGCACATCATTCATGTTGATTTCCACATCTACATCCTCCATTTCCGGCAAAACTGCCACACTGGCAGCAGAAGTATGTACCCGGCCTTGGGTTTCAGTAGAAGGGACTCGCTGTACCCTATGGACACCCGATTCAAATTTCATTATTCCATAAACATCTTCACCTGAAATAGAACTAATGATTTCTTTATAACCACCAGATGGCCCTTCGGTAAAGTCGAGGACACTTAATTTCCAGTTTTTATTTTCCGCATAACGTTGGTACATTCTGAATAGATCGCCGGCAAATAATGCCGCTTCATCACCACCAGTACCGGCCCTTACTTCCAAAATCACATTTCGGCTGTCATTGGGATCTTTGGGTATAAGCATCTTTTTCAATTCATCTTCCTGTTCTTCTTTTTGTGAATACAGCTCTTCCAATTCTGCTTTTGCCATTTCCCTGAATTCAGGATCCTTCTCGGTATCGAGGATTTTTTTTGTGCTATCGATATTCGCTGTTACGTTAATATACTGGTTGTATTTATTTACAATTTTTTCAAGGTCTTTGTATTCCTTGTTTAACTTGGAATATTTTTTCATATCCGATATAGTATCGGCCTGTACTATGGTTTGCCCTACTTCTTCGAAACGCTTTTTAATGGCTTCTAACTTCTCTCTCATAAAAATTTACATTTACAAGGCAAAATTAATAAAATATGGGTGATTTATATGTAGTCACCCCGTCACTAATAAAGTAAACGATTCTTCAAATGGAAATCATTTACTCACTAATGTATCATTTCATTCATTTTTAGAAATTTTTTCTTTATCTGAACCATTAGCTTTGAAGAAATATATTCTTAAATGATTTTTTTAACAATTTAAACTGACTATTGAAATTAGTAATTTATTAAACTATGAAAAAAGCCACGACATATTCAATTATAATTGTTTTTGTAATAGGGCTGATCTTTGGATCTTATCTGGCCAATTCTCAAGATTACAAGTACCACTCGCTGTTTATTTACAATTTTACTAAATATATTGAATGGCCTGAAAGTAGAAAATCAGGTGATTTTATCATAAGTGTACTTGGTAAATCAGATATTACGGAAAGCCTCAACCAGATGGCTGAGAATAAACTAGTAGGTTCGCAAAAAATTAAAGTAGAAGTAGTAAGCGATCTTTCCGACATTGGCAAAAGCCATATTTTGTTCATACCGCAAAATGAGAGTGGTAAACTGGATCAGGCTTTGTCTCAGATTAATCAATCTTCTGTATTAATTATAACTGAAAGACCAGGAATGGCAAAAAGGGGAAGTGCCATTAATTTCATCCTGGAAGGAGGGAGATGGCGTTTTGAACTTAATTTGTCATCGATAGAAAAAGCAAACCTGAAAATATCTGGTGAGTTGGTAAAATTAGGAAAAGTAATACAGTAGGATGTAAGGAAATGACTTTAATTTTTTCAATTATGAAGGTAATTGGCTGAAAATCAGAGTTTAGTTACAAATCAAGAAGTTAAAATAGTATCATCATCACATTTAGACATATAAATTTTAAATGAAAAAGAGAAGGTTTACAATCGGTAATAAAATCCTAACCGGATTTATGGTGTTAATTGTGGCATTTGTGGTATATGTCGTTTACAGTGTTATCACCATTAATAATAATAATACCCTTACTAACGAATCCACTCATGTAATTACCCCATCGGCAGATCATCTAAAGGAGTTTAAGACTCTTGTGATCCGATCAAGGATGCTTATTACCAACTGGGTTTATTTGCCAAAAAATACCGATGATAAGAAAGCCCTTGAAAACCTCGATTTTGAATACTTGGATTTAAAGAACAAGTTGCAGGAAAAAATGGCATCTTGGGATAATAAAGAAGAAAAACTGGCGATGGACAGTATATTCGGTAGCTTTGAAAATCTCATGAAAATTCAGCGGGAAGAGATCATGAATAACCTGAAAAGTTTTGATGATTACGAAGACCCTATGCTAAAATTCATGGCCGAAGAAACCATAGAAAGCAGCATACTTGGTATGACTACTGATATCATAGCTTCATTGGAAAAAATAATTACTAAAAAGGACTCAGCTGCTGTAAAAGCACAAAATGATGTATTGGAATCTTCAAAAAGCCTCAGACAAACCACTGTAATTTTAGGAATTATTTTATCAGTATTGGGTATTCTGGTTGCTCTTATCATGTCCAGATCCATTACCCGGCCTGTGACTTATCTTCGGTCAATTATTAATAAGTTAGGGAAAGGCGAATTAGCTGATAATCAAAAGAAGACTTTTGCTGGTGATGAAATAGGTGATATGGCCGAAGCTGTAGATAAACTGGTGGTAGGGTTAAGACTAACTTCGTTGTTTGCTGAGAATATTGGAAAGGGGAAATACGACTCTGACTATAAG
>JAEWLI010000122.1 GCA_023393375.1 Bacteroidota bacterium | reverse complement strand
AACGTATGCCCATTTAAATGATGCCCTATTTCATGTGCGATGATATAAATTCCGCCCCAGTCAGTATTCACAACACTATTTATTTTTTCGATAAATACCGGATCATAAATGATGAAACGTTTTCCGTTGCTGATGATTGCAGCAGCATTGGGTACATTCCCAGCTCTTATCTCAAAGTTTGGTTTCAATCCGACTACTTCTACAATTTGCCGGATAATATCTTTGGCATTACTTTCTGAATCATGCGGATAGACTGAAATTGTTTTCGATGTTATATTATCCTGAGAAAAGCCATTAAATGCAAATAAACATAGCAATCCAACTGTAGCCAATCCTTTACTCATACCTCTCATTCCCAACTGTTTGAATTTTATTACGATTTAGTTTTCTAACGACCTAACATCAAAATCAGTGCCTGAAACAGAGCGAAATTTAATCAAACGTTCAGAATATAAAATTACTTTAATCGTGTATTTTTTATGGTACATGAACACTAAAAAACTGTTCCGATGCTTTATTCCATCTATTGAGCAGGTCACTTTTTTGCTTAAATAGATTAGCGGAAAGTGTATTGTATGTGCTTACCGACTTATTGTAATCATCCACAGCTTTATTAAAGCCATCTATGTCTTGCTTTGTTCGGTCTGATTGTCTTTTAGCATCAAAAGCGGCCTTTGTTTTTTCAAAGTGCTCTTTCGTAAGGTAGTAGTTCATAATGGCCGGTAAATGTTTGTCAGCCTCTTCCTGAAAAAACTTTAATAGGTTTTGGGCAGCCAGTTTAATGGATATATCTGTACCATATCTGGGGAACGTGTCCAGCTTGGCCAATCCTTCTGCTGCTAAGGAGGATAAAGCGGTTTTATTTTGTTCGATAGTACCCAAATTATTTGATGCTAAAGCTTCTTGCAGATACATATCCTGTTTGTAACTTTTAAAGAAAATCAGGTACACCTGATTGTAATAATTGAAAGCCTTACTGGCTTTATTGAGTTTTTCTGTTTTTTTATCGGTACTTGATATAAGTTTGATCTGATATGTATTGGCAAAGATCTCCTGTTGGTTGATCAATTCATCCTGGGTCTCATCCAGTTTCTTATGGGCTTCTTCTTTAGCGGTGATATATGCCTCCATCAGGTCATAAGATTGTTCTGCAATTGCTTCCATATCCACAATCTTTCCAAAATCCTCTTTCATTATATTATAGGTCAAGCGATAATAATTGGTCAGGGCATTTCTATAATTAAAATCACCTTTATATCCTGGAGCTTTACTGACCCGCCGTTGGGCATTGTAAATGGTTTCAATCAATGAAGTTCTGCGTTTATCAATTTTTCTGGCGTTGCCACTATGTGCAGCTGCTTTTACATAACTCCACATTTCTTTCGTAATAGCATCACTCTCCTGATTCATAAATTGCAGGTATTCAACCGGCGAATTAAATTGTTGGGCTGATAATGGTCCTGTTAACAAGATCAGTAATATGATTACTTTTAATTTATTTATACAATACATGCTCTTTTATTGGTTTGAAATTAAATCATTAATTATAAAATAAGCCTCCTCTATATAAATGCTTTGTTTAATGTCATCAATGAACGATTTAATATAATCACTTTTAAATTGATCATTTATTATGTGTTGATCATTAAACCCAACATTTTCAACGGTGTAATGAGTGGTAACTTTAGGGGAATCATCATCAAGTTGGGCAAATATTTTTAAATATTTTCGGCTGTCTTGTTCAAATTCTACAGGTATCAACCGGAAGTGCAGCTTCATCAATGGTGATAAGTCTGATTTACCGACCATTTGTAACTGCTCGTTTTTTTTGACACGTTGGGTGCTTTTTTCTGAAAGTGCTGTCACCGGAAGTGGTTTCAATTCCTGATAGTAAGTCTTCTTATCAATTTTTTCTTTTGAAAGGACATTTTTTTCATGAACTTCTTTCACCGGTAGATGGGCATAAAAATCAGGTAATTCAACATCAGGGATCACACCTGTCTGTTGATGTGTGGTACCATCAAGGCGGAAGAATTTTTCTATCGTGACTTTCACAAATTCTCCGGATCGATGTATAGGGGATGATTTACCACCCTCAATGGGTAATACAATTTGTCCTGTGGCCTTGCCATAGGTTGAACTTCCTACAATAACAGCCCTGTTATAATCCTGCATAGCTGCTGCAAATATCTCAGAAGCTGAAGCACTCATCGTATTGACCATCACTACCATAGGTCCAGTATAAACTGCTCCCCTGTGCATATCTTTCATCACTACAGGTGCACCACCTTTCTCTTTTGCTATTGTAACCGGGCCGAAATCGATAAATATTCCCGCAAGTTCAAGAGCTTCTTTCATCGCTCCTCCCCCATTATAGCGCAAGTCTAATATCAACCCGTCAATATTTTCTTTTTTCATTTTTATAATTTCACGGGCCACATCATTGGCACAACCAATCATTTCATCATCTTCCAATTGCGTATAAAACCCTGGAAGTGAAATAAAACCTATCTTTTTTTCGCCATTGAGTATAAAACTTTGAACCAGGTTTTCTTCCATCTCCATCTTTGCCTTCTTCAATCGAATGGTTTGTACACCCTGACCATTAGCTTTCTTTATCGTAAGTTTGATTTCATGTTGATCTGTAGATTGCAGGAATTCAGATGCTTCGTAGACATCCATACAGAGAAAATCCTGTATTT
Source organism: Bacteroidota bacterium (assembly GCA_023393375.1). Lineage (GTDB taxonomy): Bacteria > Bacteroidota > Bacteroidia > Cytophagales > Cyclobacteriaceae > JAEWLI01. Next base: position 34,183 of record JAEWLI010000122.1, on the reverse strand, counting down.
TCTTATCCGAAGTTTCCAGATTGAGTATGATATCACCTTTTTGCAGTGTGTTTATTTGCCATGCTGGACTACCAGGAATAATATTGGAAACTATAATGTCGCCATCTTTATTTTCATCCAGATACAACCCATAAGAATAAGCATCTTTTGAAACAGAAGCTTCAAACATCCGGATATCATAAGCTGAAAAGAAATTGGTATGAGGATCAAATGAACGTGCGATTGCTTGCAACAAAAGGGACGACACGAAAGGTTCAAACCCCATAGGATGTTGGATGATCTTATCTATTCTGCATATTTCCCGTTGCAAAAGCCTGCTTCTGATCTCTGCTTCTTTTGCAAACTGCTTTTCCCAGGAAATAGAAAATTCACCGGTAGTATCAGCTTCATTGTTAAGCATTTGCATCAACATTTGGTATTTCAACCATTTTTGCCATCTATGTGTAAGTTCCTCGTTATTTTTAGCATAGTAAGCAGTATCACTGTACATTGAGAATTCAATGTAATCAGGAGTGGTAAAATCGAGTGGCTTGCTCAGAATTTCCGTAAGCAATTGTTTTACATGGGTTAATCTTTTTCGATAAATTTCAAGGGTACGCGGGATCAATAGGCATGATTTGTTTTTCAACTCATCATCAATCTGGGTTCGAAATGGGTTAATTTGCCCCAGATCCTCGTGTGTGAATATGCGGGATTGGGGGTCGAGCATTTCAACAAAGTCATCAAATACTTTTATGGAAAACTGATCGTCTAAAAGTTGTGGTTCATAATGATGAGCAACAATAGTCTCGACCATTGATGATGCCTGTTGACAATAGTTGATTTTTTTTTGAGCTAAACCTTGACTACAGGTAAATAGAAAAGCTACAAATAATATAGAAAGCCTGAAAACCATGCTTAAAACCTGATCATTTTAATTCGTTACTTCCAAAATAATCATTTGAAAGTAATAAATCAATATTATCATGACAATAAAATTATTACCAACAGGGTTCAGGTTGTAATAAATTTAAATGATGTCATTGCAATTGATTACAAATACACCAATATTTAAAATTACTTACCCTAACTGATTATGGAACCATTACCAATTGTCTGGTCAGGTTTTACGAAATGAAGTTTACCATCCTGATCAGTGGCCATCAATATCATCCCTTTCGATTCTATGCCCATAATCTTGCGTGGAGCCAGGTTTAAAACCATTGACACTTGCTTGCCAATAATATCTTCAGGTTGAAAAAATTCTGCGATTCCACTCACTACTGTTCTTTTATCTGTGCCGGTATCTACCAACAACTGGAGCAGTTTTTTTGAATTAGCCACTTTTTTGGCTTCAAGTATGGTTGCTGTCCGAAGATCAAGTTTAAGAAAATCATCAAATATGATCTCTTTCTTTACATCCTGATGAAGTGCACCTTTTTCGTTATTGGTCTTTGTGGCATTCAATTTATTTATCTGTGCTTCGATAGCTTCATCTTCGATTTTTTCAAACAACAAAACCGGGGGATTAAGTTGATGGTTTTCCGCCAATAACTCCACCTTTCCTGCCTGGTGCCACGCCATTTTATTCACATTCAACATGTCCAGGAATTTAGGATTGGTGAAAGGAAGAAAAGGCTCTGACAAAATTGCCAGGTTAGCCACTATTTGTATACTGATATTCAAAATGGTCCCTACACGTTCTTTATCCATGGCCATTAGCTTCCATGGTTCTGTATCAGCGAGGTATTTGTTTCCTATTCTGGCCAGCTCTGTCATCAGGCCCAAAGCTTCTCTGAACCTGTAATTTTCAATAGCAGCTTCGATGAGTTTTGGTTGTGATTGGATTTTTTTGATTACTTCTACATCTATTTCGAATAATTTTTCCTGTTTGGGTACCCTGCCTTCATAAAATTTATGGGTAAGTACCAAAGCCCTGTTTACAAAGTTTCCAATAATAGCGACCAGCTCATTGTTGTTTTTTGCCTGAAAATCTTTCCAAGTAAAGTCATTGTCTTTGGTTTCGGGCATATTGGCACACAAGGAATAACGTAGCACATCTTCTTTGTCTTTAAAATCTTCCAAATATTCATGCAACCAAACCGCCCAGTTTCTGGACGTTGAAATCTTTTTACCCTCAAGGTTAAGAAACTCATTGGCCGGTACATTGTCGGGTAAAATATAAGATCCGTCTGCAGCAAGCATTACAGGGAAAATGATACAATGAAATACAATATTATCTTTTCCAATAAAGTGTACCAGTTTGGTATCGTTCGATTTCCAGTAAGGTTCCCAGTTTTTATTGTTCAATTTTGCCCAATGCCGTGTCGCTGAGATATATCCAATAGGTGCATCAAACCAAACATACAACACTTTGCCATCGGCACCATCTACAGGAACAGGAACACCCCATTCCAGATCACGGGTAACCGCCCTGGGTTGAAGGCCCCCATCGATCCACGATTTACATTGGCCATACACATTGGTTTTCCATTCTTTATGACCTTCTAGGATCCACTCCCTGAGCCATGAGTCATATTTTTCTAATGGTAAATACCAATGTTTCGTTTCCTTTAAAACAGGTTTTTCCCCGCTTAATGCTGACCTGGGATTGATCAGTTCCGATGGGCTTAAAGTAGACCCGCATGATTCACACTGATCACCGTATGCTTCTTCATAACCACACTTGGGGCATTTGCCAACGATATATCGATCGGCAAGAAATTGTTGGTTGGCTTCATCATAAAACTGCTCTGAAGTTTTTTCCTCCAAAAGGTTTTTGTCATATAGCTTTCTAAAAAAAGCAGCAGCTGTTTCGTGATGTATCTCTGATGAGGTGCGGGAATAAATGTCAAAACTGACACCGAATTTTTCAAATGAAGATTTTATTATTTCATGGTATTTATCTACCACCTGCTGAGGAGTCATACCTTCGTTTTTTGCCCGAATGGTAATGGGTACACCATGTTCATCTGACCCGCAAACAAATAAAACATCCTCTCCTTTTAACCTTAAATATCTTGCATAAATATCGGCAGGCACATATACACCGGCTAAATGGCCAATATGAATAGGGCCATTGGCATATGGTAATGCTGCTGTAATTGTATGTCTTCTGTATCCCATGATCGAAAAAATAATTTCAGCAAAGTTAAAAATTTTTTGATGGGAATGGTGATTTGCACTTATAAGTTATTGGCATAGAATGTTTTAAACTACAATTTCCCCTTCTCCTTTACCAATGCTTTTTTTATCGGGTATGACCAATTCAAAAATGGTATCATTTGCCGGATTAATCAATGCTATTCCTCCTCCCAGTCGGTTGATTGCTTTGCGGGCAATATAAAGGTTCATCCCAGCTTCATCAGGATTTAATGTGCCACGGAAAAAGAGATCGAAGATTTTGCTGGCATGTTCATCGGGAATGCCCAGTCCATTATCCCTGATGATAAGACTTAATGTCCCGTTTTGATTTTTTTGAGCAGTAAATTCCATAAAGCTGTTATTAGCTGCTTTATAACAAAGTGCATTCTCAATCAAGTTTTCTATGATTATTTCAAATAACATGTTGTCTATGTACCACTGCAAACGTGAATTGACGGATATTTTAAATTTAAAACCCGTAATATTCTTACTGGCTTGTACTTTTTCAATTACCTTTTCAATAGCATCTTTGATAACAATCTTTTCAAGTACAAGGGCTCGTTGATAAAAATTGTAAACCAATCTTAACCGGCTAAGTATCTGGTTCAATTCATTATTTACAACCCCTAACATATTAAAATAGTTAACGGAGGTTTTATCCTTCGTTTCCATTTTTCCAAGATAAATCAAACCTTGCATTCTTGACAAAGGTCCCTGAAGATCATGTGATGCATGATAAATAAAGTTGTCAAGCTCCTGGTTCATCTCCTGCAAATCCACATACGCTTTTTCCCTGTCTGAAACATCATTAGCTATGGAAAGTATGGATTGCATCTTACCATTTGCATCAAAGAGTATGGAATTGCTCCATTCTACGGTCATCAAATTACCTTTGATATCCAAACCTTTAATTTTGTTGAAGTTCCTGGGCCTTTGATTAACCATGAGGTCCTGCAACAAAACATTCATTTTTTCACGGTCTCCATGATGAATGATAGGAAGTTCGTTTATCGTTTTTCCTAACAATTTATCCTGAGGGTATCCAAATATGGTTTCTGCTTGTTTTGACCACCTGATCAACTCCAATTGTTCGTTCCATTCCATAATGGCCAAAGGTGTATTGTCTACGTGAAAAGAGAGTTTCTGAAACATCCATTTCAGCTCCCTTGTTCTTTCTGAGACTTTTTCTTCCAAATGCTCATTGATTTCTTTCAGTTTAATATTCTGAAGGTTGATCATACTCTGAGCTTTTTCCAAAGCAATATTATTTTTAGAAATGATATCCCTTTGTTTTTCTACCTGTACTTTTTGCTTCGAAATTTCTTCAAATTGAGCCTTAATCGTTTCATTGGCTTTTCGTTTTACTTCATATTTTTTATAAATCATATAAAATAAAGCAGCGAGAGTAAACACGGCAATGACCAATAAACCAATGATGAATCCCCGTGCCTTGTTTTGAAGTTTTTGTATATGTGCCGCTTTTTGGAGCACCTCCTTTTCTTTGGCTAGCAGACTGATTTCCCTTTCCTTTTGGTTGAATTCCGCATTAGTGGTAATATCGGCAATTTTTTGAGCTATTTCTTTATTCAAAAGTTGTTCCTTCATTTGGGTAAACAACTTGTAATAATATAAACTGCTGTCAGGCTGCCAAAAATCTTCGTAAATTTCGGACAGAAGTTGATAACTTTCTGCCTGATATTGAGAATTATAGCCTTTCATTGCCAAAGAAAGAGCCGAATGAATGGTATCTATTGCATAGTTGAATTGTTTTCTGGCACGAAGACTTCTCCCTATATGAATATATGCATTTGCTAATTCATTTGTTCGGTTACGGTCTTTTAACCATTCAGCAGCCTTCAAATAATAAGTCATGGCTTTATCGGATTTGTTCTGAAGAAAATATATTTCCCCTACATTAATCCAAATTTTTGCTGTTTCTACATCCACATTTGCATGCTTGCTGGTTTCCAGTGAATTAAGGTAATACTGAAGTGCATCATCCAGCTGATCGGCATTTTTAAAAGCTGTTCCGATTCTGTTCAGGGCATTTAGAATTTCCCTATCACCCGAACTGTCTTTATACGCCTTTAGGGTTTTTTCCTGATAATGTAAAGCCTCTGGTATTTTTCCCTGTTGCCAGTAAATTGTCCAGAGGCCAGAGTATATTGAAGCTTTAATCACATGTGAAGTAATTTTGGCTTCATTTTTCAGAGCCCTTTTGTAATTTTCAAGGGCTTGTTTTTCATTTTTAAGTTCAAGATAAACTTCCCCAATCTCATAATAACATTTCGCTTCATGATTATAATTATGGGTTTTGTTAGCAATATTCAATGCTTTGTCGAAATATTTTATAGCAAGGTCATAATTATTTTTCTTTCTCAGTGCCAACCCTTTGATCTCTCTGGATTTATATAGGCCGTCTAAATAATTAAATGATTCCGAAGCTTTTTCTGCACTGTCCGCATAAAAAAGGGCCATGTCAGAATGGGTATTGAGAAAATGCTCGGCTATGTTCAGATTGGTCTGGATCCGGTCTATTATTATTATAGAGTCGGGTTTGGTATTTTGATCGATCGCATAAACACCTGCAACCCTTATCAGGTTTATCCAGATAACAGCAACAAAAGTTATATATCGAAATAGCTGGTGTACAGGGACCATCAGGTTAAGAAATAATATTTAAATATAATAAATTTTTGCAATGAATAAAAATAGTTAAGTATTTACTAATTTTGCGCCTCATTTTGGGATTGTATGCAGAGTATTAGAAATATTGCAATTATAGCACACGTTGACCATGGTAAAACTACTTTGGTTGACAAAATCATTTATTCATCCAATATTTTCCGATCCAACCAGGATGCTGGCGAACTTATAATGGATAATATTGACCTGGAACGCGAGCGGGGAATCACTATTGTGGCCAAAAATGTGGCTGTAGTATATAAGGACGTAAAAATCAACATCATCGATACACCTGGTCACGCCGACTTTGGCGGTGAAGTGGAACGGGTGCTTAAAATGGCGGATGGTGTTTTATTGCTGGTAGATGCCTTTGAAGGGCCGATGCCTCAAACCAGGTTTGTATTAAGTAAAGCCCTGGCCTTAGGATTGACTCCAATTGTGGTGGTCAACAAAGTGGACAAGGTCAATTGTAGGCCAGACGAAACTCATGAGCAAGTGTTCGATTTGATGTATAATTTGAATGCAACAGAAGAGCAGCTCAATTTTGAAACAGTTTATGGCTCATCTAAACAAGGATGGATGTCTCGGGATTGGAAAAATCCTGGTGACAGCATAGTACCTTTGTTAGATGCCATCATTGAAAGCATACCTCCTGCACCCCAGCCTGAAGGAATTCTTCAATTTCAGATCACGTCTTTGGAATATTCTACATTTGTTGGCCGTATTGCCATTGGAAGAGTGTATAGAGGCAGCATGAAAGAAGGCGATCTTGTGGGGCTTTGTCAAAAAAACGGCTCAATCAAAAAAGTGAAGCTAAAAGAAATTTTTGTTTTTGAAGGATTGGGCAAAAAGAAAGTATCTGAAGTAATGGCGGGTGATATATGTGCCATAGTTGGTTTGGAGGGGTTTGATATCGGTGATACCCTCACCAGTTTTGAGACACCGGAGCCAATGCCGAGAATTTCGATAGATGAACCTACTATGAGCATGTTATTTGCCATAAACAACTCTCCTTTTTTTGGGAAAGAAGGCAAATTTGTAACCTCACGGCATGTGCGCGAACGTCTGTTTAAAGAAACTGAAAAGAACCTGGCCATGCGGGTGGAAGAAACCGGTTCAGAAGATAAGTTCCTCGTATTTGGAAGAGGGATCCTGCATTTGTCCATTCTTGTTGAAACCATGCGGAGAGAGGGATATGAATTTCAGGTAGGCCAGCCTCAGGTATTGTATAAAGAAATTGATGGGAAAAAACATGAACCCGTGGAAATGCTGGTAATAGATGTCCCGGATACATTTTCTGGCAAGGTCATCGAATTGGTAACACAACGGAAGGCAGAACTGGCAGTGATGGAACCAAAAGGAGATGTGGTGCATATGGAGTTTAGCATTCCATCCCGAGGTATAATTGGTTTAAGGAACAGCATCCTAACACAAACTTCGGGTGAAGCAGTAATGACCCATCGGTTTAACAGGTACGAGCCTTATAAAGGTGAGATCCCTGGCCGGATAAATGGTTCTTTAATTTCTATGGAAACTGGCAAGTCAATAGCTTATGCGATTGATAAACTTCAGGATCGGGGAATATTCTTTGTCAGCCCCGGAGAAGATGTTTATAAAGGGCAGGTAATTGGTGAGCATACGCGCTCCAATGATATCGTGGTGAACATCCACAAAGGTAAAAAACTCACCAACATGCGTGCTTCAGGGTCTGATGACAATGTGAAAATTGCACCTAAAAAGCAGTTTTCACTTGAAGAAGCTTTGGAATATATCAATAAGGATGAGTATCTGGAAGTTACACCTAAAACATTCAGGATGCGAAAGATCTTCCTGGATGAGAATGAAAGAAAAAAGCACTCATTTGAATAATGGATCGCATCAGTCATTTTCCATTACTGGTGCCTGACGCATCAGTTTGTAAATATCCTCTGGTGTAGCACACAAAACAGCCTTATTGCCTTTTAAAGCAATGGCTCCCTTGATCAGGTAAGATCTTTTATTTAAAATATTCAACCACCCTTCTTCATCAAATGCATGTCCTGCAATATATTTTCGATAGTCTGGATGGGCTCGGTTGAGAAGATCTTTTGGGCGTAATTGCAAAAGATTTAGTATTTCTTTCCATCGGGTAGCAGAAAGCACATCCTTTTGAAAAGTGAATTCATTTACATGCTGTGTAATGGAATAGGCATAAGCTTTTGTCTTTTTACACTTATTGCAAGTAGCATCATAATAAAAAAACATTTCATCCGGGTGTAGTCTCATATCCTTATATTTAAAAAATACCCTTTCATATCCTCCTGTCTCTTTTATATAACACCATTCTATTATAAAATGGTTCGACCCGGAAATTTGGTGAGATTTTAATCAAGGTATATATAAAATCTTTAAACACGAGGAATGATCGCAAACCGTCATTCAGAATCCGTCTATTCACAAAATCAGAATAATAATTGGTAACTCAATACTTGTAAAAAAAAAAGCCTTTGGCTTTCACCAAAGGCATCTTTTATTATATTTTTCTGATATGATTACACGTTTCTGTTGATGCAATTCAAATCTTCAAAAGCTACTTTTAAACGCTGAACGAAAGTTTTTTCTCCTTCTCTCAACCAAACCCTTGGATCATAATATTTCTTGTTTGGTTTATCATCTCCTTCAGGGTTGCCAATTTGAGTCATTAAATATTCCTTCTTACTAAGAATATAATTCCTTACACCTTCAGTATAAGCCCACTGCATATCGGTATCCAAATTCATTTTGATCGCACCATAACTGATAGCTTCTCTTATTTCTTCTCTTGAGGAGCCAGAACCACCATGGAATACAAAATTAACAGGATTAGATTTGGTGTTCAGTTTTTTCTGAATGTATTCCTGAGAATTTTTCAGGATAATCGGGGTCAACTTAACATTACCTGGTTTATACACACCATGTACATTACCAAATGCTGCAGCAATAGTGAAATTATCGTCAATTGCTTTTAATTGTTCGTATGCATAACATACTTCTTCAGGCTGGGTGTAAAGTTTTGAACTATCTACACCTGTGTTGTCCACACCATCTTCTTCTCCACCTGTTACACCAAGCTCGATTTCAAGCGTCATGCCCAACTGGGCCATTCTTTTGAAATATTCTTTACTAGTACCGATATTTTCTTCAATCGTCTCTTCAGACAAGTCGATCATGTGAGAACTGTACAATGGTTTTTTATATTGTTCAAAGTACCTTTCCCCTGCTTCCAACAATCCGTCAATCCAAGGCAACAATTTTCTTGCTGAGTGGTCGGTATGTAATATCACCGGAACACCATAAGCTTCAGCTATTGTATGTACATGGTAGGCACCTGAAATACCACCAGCTATTGCAGCTTCTTGTTTTTCGTTGGCAATTGCTTTGCCAGCAAAAAACACTGCACCACCATTTGAAAATTGTATAATTACCGGAGAATTCACCGCTTTGGCTGTTTCCAATACCGCGTTTACTGAATTTGTTCCTACAACATTTACTGCTGGTAAAGCGAAATCTTGCTCATTGGCATAATCCAGTAGGGCTTTCGCTTCTTCGCCCCATAATACTCCTGGCCGGAATTTCTTGCTCATAATATTATATTTTTATTTTGAATAACAACGACTTAGGTAAGTTTTTCAGGCGCAAAATTAAGACAAAAAAAATAAAGATGTATGAGAATTGTCATTTTTCAGGGACAATTGAACAGGCTAAAATTTTGTGTTTGAAAATATTCTAACGATTTCTTAAACTTAAATTTTATCAATGATAAATTCATCTTCATCATAGCGGCAATATACTTTTGTATGTTCCAGGTAGGTTTCCAGAAGAACAGGATTTTTCCACAGTTTGTAAATATGTTCCATGGTCTTCTCCACATAATTCAGGTCCAATTCACGTTCATCAAATTCATGGATCAGCCTTAGTTGATTACTTCTGTCAATATCTTTCACTTTTATGACAGGAATGCCATTCATACCTATATTAGAAATTAATGTTTCGCGGACCTTCTCCCAGCCTGCTTCATCTGGAATTTCACTCACTACCGTCTTTTTGTTTTTCGCTTCGTATTCAAACAGATGAAGTTCAATGGCAAGGTCCCGCGTTAGATATCTCCTGATGAAAGAGCTGTCGCGCTCGATTTGCCGTATGGAAAATATTTCAGGATCGATTTTGAAATCAATTTTATGGCCGTCGCTTCCAGCCAGTTTGCTGAACATGACGTAGCCCATATGATAGGGGTTTAGCCCGCCAATATGTGGCCTAATCACCTGGTTATGACTTCTGATGAAGTCCATATGCAGGTCGGGTGAAAGATTCAATCTATTTAGAATATTGTAGTGCCAAAATGTTGCCCATCCTTCATTCATGATTTTGGTTTCCATTTGGGGAAGAAAATAGGTCGTTTCATTTCTCACAATGGTCAACAAGTCTCTTTCCCATTCTTCCAGATGTGGCTGATGGTCACGGATAAACAGAATAAGGTCGTTTTCCGGTTGAGGATCAAATTTTTCTTCAGCAATATCAGCTTTATCTTTTAAATGTTCCCACCGATCTGGTGGTTTATTCATATCCTGATAGAATTTTTGTTCCTGTTCTTTTATAGAAAGCTGTTTAATAAAAATATTTCTGTTGCATTGAAACCGGATGGCATGGGCTGCATCCAAAATATTCTCCACCCTTTCATAACCAATCCCAGGTGTTTCTACATATTTTCTAACCCTTTCAGCATGTCTCTTAAATGTCTCAAGTGTAAACTCAGGTCGGGTTTTTGAAAAATTCAGGTTATTTTTAAAGAAGTCGTTGTGTCCATACACATGCGCCATTGTCAGGATCTGCATGGCCAATGGATTATCGACCATTAGATAGGCCAAACACGGATTTGAATTGATCACCATTTCATAAGCCAGGCCGGAAAGGCCATGTTGATAAAGTGTGCGCTGTTTTTCGAACGATTTCCCAAAACTCCAATGCGGGTATCGTGCCGGCATACCGGAATAGGATTGATATCCAAGCATGTCGTTGTAATCACAGATCTCAAATTCCTGAGGAAAATAATCCAGGCCAACCTCATCCACCATTTTTTCGATGATGGTGTTCCATTTCTGTAAATCTGTTATACTCCAATCTGCCATACACTTGAAATTTACTTATTCCGTATCTGCACTCGTAGTTTTGTCGAGTGTCAAAAATCTTCTGAACGCTGGCCATATGTCTTCTTTAGACCGGATTTTCAGGCTAATAAAATTTTGTGCGTCGATTTTATTAAATCGGTCGATCATGCTGGACCAGCTGTAACTGGAAACAGGTTTTATTTCTCCATAACCAAACAAATTACACATATTGGCCAGTTTTTGTGCAGCCTCTATAGCTGTTTTATTATCTGTATCAAAATTGTCCCCGTCACTGCAATGGAAAGCATAAATATTCCATAATAAAGGATTAAATCTTTCTTCGATAATTTCCAAAACTTTCAGATAACCAGAAGAGATAAAAGTACCACCCGATTCAACACGGTGAAAAAAATCATTTTCAGAAACTTCTTTTGCTTCTGTATGGTGGGCAATAAAGATGATTTCTGTATTCCGATACCTGGTTTTGATAAACTGGTACAACATAAAATAGAAGCTTCTGGCCAGGTATTTCTTCACCTGATCCATAGAGCCACTCACATCCATGATACAAAACACTACAGCATTGGATTGGTATTTTATCTCAGTTACCAATTTTTTATATACCAAATCGTCATTGTGAAAAGGAAAGGGTTCCACAATATTGCCTGATTTCTTTTGGGCACTTTTTCTTTTCAGTTTGTTTTTTAAAGTCCTTTTCTTAGAAAGCCTGCTTCTGATGCCTTTTCTTTGATACCCAAGAAGCTTTCGTAAGGATTCAGTTTCTGTTTCGAAATATTTTTTTCGTTCCAGTTCCGGTAATTCCAGGTCTTCAAACATCATATTAATGGCTTCATCAAGGGTAATCTCAGTTTCATACATATCATCTCCTGGTTGGTTGCCTGCTTCACCAGATTTGTTATGTCCCTGATCTTTATTCCGATTAATTACTTGTCCTTTTTTTTCACCTCCTGTGCCCTGTGATACTCCCTTGCCATTTTCACCATAAACAAACTGATACTCTTTAATACCCCTGATGGGTACTTTTATCACTTTATTCCTGCTTTTACCAATGATTGATTCTTCTGCAATAATATCTGCAATACCTTCACGGATTTTCTTTTTCACCAGTTCTTTATGACGATTCCGGTCACCAGCTGACCGGTCACTTCGTCTCTGCATGAAATCCCGAAAAATTGCCATATCTCTTTTAGTTTTTCCAAAGATGATTAGCTGCAAAATTCAATACTGCATCACAACTTTCATGATTGTAGCCATTTTCCATCATAGACCTTATCATGGCATCATATTTGGCTTTCTGTTTTTCATCTCTTGTTTTAGATTTTAATACAATTCTGGTAATATCTTTTACCGAAGCCATCAGCTTTTTCTCAATGGCTTGTTTCAAGGGTTCATAACTATTGTATGATAAATTGCCATTACGCCTCAATATATGGCTGATGTAACTCATCACATCCTGACGGAAACCGTCGGCTGAAGATCCGGCAATGCCTACCTGCTCTTCAATGGAAATAAGAAATTCCTCATCAGGTTCCATTTCTTCTTTTGAATTGGGATTGATTACCTTTTTCTTTAATACATATGCTTCTACATGATCAAGGTAATTGTGGAACAAAGTTTCAGCCTGCTCTTCATAGGCATATACAAATGCCTTAGTGATATCCCCTTCCAACATTTTCAGGTATTCTTTGTACAGAATATCTTTTAAAATCGATAGATACCGTTCTTTTTGATCTTCGGCCATCGGCTCTTCTTTGAGTTTGCTTTGAAGAGCATCAAGGACTGATATAGGATGAATGGTATTGGTCTCACTATCGGACAACGCATTGTCGAGGGCTTTCATAATAAACCGGGTGGAAATGCCGGTCATGCCCTCATCAGAAAACTCTTCTTTCAATTCCTGAACGTTGATGTGTTTTGTCTGGCCTTGCTCGGTCACCTCTTCGCCATTGTACAGCCTTAACTTTGTTAACAAATCACATTTAGCACTTGGTTTTAATCTGGTCAGTATGGCGAACATGGATGCTATTTCCAACGTGTGGGGAGCTATGTGAGAATTAAAATCAGACCTGTCGATCATTTTTTGATAGATCTTAATTTCTTCACTCAATTCCAGCACATATGGCACTTCTATTTTCACAATCCTGTCCAAAATGGCTTCATTGGTATGGTCTGACTTGAACTTATTCCATTCTGCTTCATTGGAATGGGCAAGGATAATGCCATCGAAATAGATCATGGCATGTTTTCCAGGTGCAGGTACAGCCTTCTCCTGGGTAGCTGTTAGCATTACATGCAGGTATTCGATTTCATTTTTAAATACCTCTATAAATTCCACTATTCCCCGGTTACCAGAGTTGAATGCACCATTTAGCGTCAATGCCCTTGGATCATCTTCACTATATTTATCCAGCTTCGATAAGTCTTCAGATCCAATCAATACAGAAGTATCCTGATTATTTGGATCCACAGGTGGCACAGTGGCAATTCCGGTTTTATTTCGTACATTAAATTCAAAAGTAGATACCCTGAATTTTGTAAAATCACCATTCAATTCATGTTCGAGCCTATATTGTGAAATAGGATCCAGGTCACCTTCAATCTCTACTCCCAATATTTTCTCCATTTCAGGGCGCAGTTTTTTAGGTATGGCACAAATAGGATTTACCCTTACCGGACTACCCTCCAGATAATATACGGGAGGGCTGGTTTCTAATCCCCGCTTTAGCTTTTCTATAAGCGACGATTTGCCGGCACCTACTGGCCCTACTAAGAATAGCACCTGTCGGCTTTCTTCGCCCTTCAATGATGCTGAATGGAAATATCTTACGATTTTTTGAATAGGTTCTTCAATCCCGAAAAACTCGTTATTGAAGAAATTATAACTTTTTATCTTTCTATTTCCAAATATTCTTTTTAACCTCAGATCCTTTTCAGTGTCCAAGGTTTGTAGCCCCATATCAACGATAATATCGTACAGCCTTTTGTGAGATAATTTTACAATGCTTTTATCTTTTTTCACCAGGTCGAGATATTCCTCAAAAGACAGATTGTCTTTCGGTGCTTGATAGTGGTGTTTGTAATCTTCTATTATTTTCTTTAAATCACGGTTCATAGAAATTACATTTATTTTCGGATTTAATTTAATTTTTACACTTATGCCAATTACCAGAGATCCTTTTTAGAATGTACAATGCCAGATATTTATTTTGGGTTATTTATTCCAGCACTACCCCCTGATTTTAAATTTTTGAAAATTGAATAATCGTTAAGACTTATTAATAAAAAACGTCTATTTATTGCCATTATTTAATAAAAACAATAAGAATAACCTTTTTATTAATATCGATTTTAAGTGAGAATTCTATAAAAATTATACGTCAATTTGAAATGATTTGTTTACGAGGAGGTAGATTATTTGAAAGTTGAATGGATAATAATAACAAATGCCATCTTATCGATGGCATTTGTTTGTTTGCTGTAGAGGGAGGAGTCGAACCTCCATGGAGTAGTTAGTCTATACCTGATCAACGTATTAGATTTATCCCTTGCTCTCCACCCCCGAGACAGGAGGGTATGTCTGCCAATTTCATCACTCTACATTATATTGTAAATCATTGATGCAAATTTAATAATAAAAGGTTTTCAATGCAAATTTTTTAATATTTATTATTAATTAATATAAATAGATTAGCAATATAAACATTTCTTTGGCAATAATATAAATTAAACCAACTTGTTAACGCTTTCATTTTAATAATTTCAACATGATCACTTTGAAAATATGATACCGGTGTATCATTCCTATTAAAATACTCACAATTCTAATCCAAATTAAAATCTTATTACACGACTAGATTTCTGTTTTTATATTCTTCGTAATCCGGATTAATTTTTCTGTATTGGTCGTTCATTAATATGGAAGAAAACATAAAATCGGCTGTAGCCCTATTGCAAGCTACTGGAATATTCCACACCACGGCAATACGTAAAAGAGCCTTAACATCCGGATCGTGTGGTTGTTGTTCCAAAGGATCCCAAAAAAATATTAAAAAATCAATCAGGCCTTCGGAGATTTTTGCTCCTATTTGTTGATCTCCTCCTAATGGTCCACTTTGTAATTTGACTACAGGTATCTCCAATTCCATTTCAAGAAGATTCCCGGTAGTGCCTGTAGCATAAATTTTATGTTTTGAAAGCTCAACTAAATTATATTTTGCCCATTCTATTAAACTTTTCTTTTTATGGTCATGAGCTACTAGAGCAATGTTTTTAATTTCACCAATAGATTGAAATTCAGAATATGTATGCATTTTAATATATTTTTAATAAAATGCCATTGCAATAACTATTTATTCAATGACAACTATACATAGATACTGATTTTGCAAAAAAAGGTTTCATTTATTGAAAATTGTTTCTGCCAAACCGTCTGGAAACATGCTTTGGCAGAAACAGGTCAATTGGGTTTTATTCTATACCTATCGCAATTAATATATCTGTAGTGTTATCATTAGGAGTGATCGTAATCATCGCTTTACGGTTTTCCTTGGTTAGATTGAGCATTTTCATACCACCCATTTCTATCTGTTCGTATTCCCATCCTTGATTTTTCATCTCTTTGGTATAGAATTTAAAAACCTTTTCCACGCCATCCTTAGATGCCAAGGTAATAGTTGACCCATTATATCCATCAGCTGTGCCGCTCATATGGCCACCAACTTCAGATTTAGGATAAATAGGAACATCTTTAGGAAAGTTCTTGGGTATACCTTCACCCATAGTTAAATTTCCGATTGTGATAGTTTCACCTGAATCATCGATTTTTACATTCTGACCAGTGGTTGAACTAAGAATACGACTGGCCAAACCTGAACCAGCTTTTTTGGAAGAAAGCCCAATTCCTACCGTAATACTGATTAAACCTGCAATAATTAACACACCAAATACAATTGCAATGATTTTAATATTTTTTTTGTCGGGCGCAAAGATGGTGACCGGTGCAGATGATAACTGTTGATATGCGATTGAAAAACCTAAAATCATAATTGGCATCGTCAAAAAAGCACCAATACCGAAGAATATTGCGCCAATACCACCTATGAATCCAAATACTAAACTATAAACCCACATCTTCACAGCATCAGCGGCAAAATAATCAAAACTCTTTCGAACCGCTTCCATAGGATTCTTTTTTTGGCCAACAATTAACCCTATCGCAATAAAATAAATGAAGCTTAATGCTGGTGATGCGACAAACATGAATAACCATCCAATAACTGGAACTGCAGCGATGATCCAAATTGCTATACCTGCCACCCATAACATCAACGTGACAATAAATGTGGGAAGAAACAGATCGAACCTGGAAAAAATATCGCCAATTTCACCTTTATCTCCTTTGATGATTTTTAGACAAAGCGTCAGTAGCCCTGCCAACAGCGGGCCAGCTAGAATACCCAGCGTGATCGTTGACAGTATACCTGCAATCAGGCCTGCCAATAACAGGGTTACGAAGTTTTTCAGGTAAAGATCAATACTTTGTTGAAGATTTTTTCCAATTTCCATAGTGAATAAGTTTATATAAGGTTAATTAAATCAATTACTCCACTAAAGCGACCATCTTTTACTGCCTTTCGTATCCCAATTATTGGCCGTATAGGTAAATTTCGTTATTTTGGCTTAGAAATTCTTCTTTCAGGCATTTATTTTATGGCTCAAGAATAATATTTTTGACAATGGTTTGTTTCTATCAGACGATTTTATTCAAATACCATCAAGGGTGGTTAAATCACATTATAGTTTCTATTTATAGATGATACCAAAAAAATTGTCCAGTTAAGCAAGTTTAATCCGAAAAGCACTTCCATTCTCTTTCTATTCTTTAATTTTTTTTATTCCTTTACACCCTGAAATAGACAAAACTTGCAACCGCCACAAAAAGACATCATTTATAAGATAAAAGGGGGAGATGAAACTGCTTTTAAGGAGCTTTTTTTGCTGCATTATGCCGCGTTGTGTGGCTATGCTATGAAGTACATTAATGATCTTGATCAGGCGGAAGAAGTGGTGCAAGACTTGTTTTTTAATTTATGGCAAAAAAGAGAAAAACTCGAAATCACCATTTCCATCGAAGCTTATTTATTTAGAGCTGTCAGAAATTCATGCCTGAACCTACTGAAGCATTACAAAATAAGGGAAGCTTACAAAGTGGTGAATGAACAGTCAATCAAAGCATCGGAAGTAGCACAGGGTGATCAACTGATTGAAAATGAACTCCAGGAACATATCGAATTGGCCATAGAATCCTTACCCCCGGAAAGAAAAAAAATCTTTAAGATGAACAGGATTGATGGCATGAAATATAAAGAGATTTCAGCTGTGTTGGGAATTTCCGTTAAGACCGTTGAAGCTCAAATGAGTAAAGCATTGAAATTTCTAAAGGAACGGTTGGCAGAGTATTTTGTCTGGTACCTGATGTTGATGGCAGAGCTACTAAAATATTTATTGGGATGAGTAAGGTATTATTTAATCTGAATTGTCTATAATAAAAATTGATGCACAATAATTTCCATATCGATTATAATCTGATAGTGAAATACCTTTCACAGGAGGCTGATGAAAGGGAAGTGCGTACAGTTGACGACTGGATTGCACAATCTGATTTAAATCGCACTGAATTTTTCAGGATAAAATCAGTATGGGAAAAAACGGGAAACTATTCACCAGCTGCACCTGCCAATGTCGATCCGATGGCTGCATGGGGGAAAGTGAAAAAACGAATGGAAGATGCACAACATAATGAAATACCAAGAAGGCTGGGCAAGTCCCGGATGTTTGTGTATCTGTCAGGTATAGCGGCTACACTATTGTTATTAGTGGGTGTTTGGATGGTCTTTTATTTGCCTGGGGAAAAGGAATTCGTAAGGGTAGCAGATCATCAAATTATAAACGATACGTTACCTGATGGTTCTACAATAGCGTTAAATGAAAATAGCAACATTAAATATCAGGAAGTACCTCATCAAAGAAAGGTGATTTTTTCAGGAGAAGCTTATTTTGACATTAAAGAAGACATAACCAAACCATTTATAATTCAAATGGATGAAGCAAAAGTACTGGTAACCGGAACAGCTTTTAACCTGAAATCTTTTCCAGATCAAGATACGGTGGTGTTGTATATGGAAGAAGGCAGGGCATATTTAATCAATGCCGATGAAAATGACTCTGTTTTGGTTACTGAAGGGAAAAAAGGGTTATTCATAAAACCAACAGGTAGCTTACATGTATTGGAAGAAGGTTTCACCAATGACACTTATTGGCTAACCAAAACCTTGATATTTAAGAAAACTGCTTTATCTGAAGTATTTTACCTTCTGCAAGAAACCTATAAGGCCAAAATAAAAGTGAACGATGAAAATATCCTGAATTGTCGTTTATCCGCAAGGTATAAGGATGCTTCACTTGATCATATTCTTGAACAAATTGCATCTGTTTTTACACTGGAAGTTTCCAAAGTCGACGATCATTTTTTAATTACAGGAGGAGGATGTGAATAAATTCTTCATTTGTACGATATGTCTATCAGTTATCTGCCATTATGCTTCGGCACAAGATAATTTTTTAAAACATTCCATTAATGTGAATTTTAGTGATATTCGTTTGGATGATGCTTTAATGGAAATTTCGGAAGCTGGAAATTTTAACTTTTCTTATAATTCCGGGAGTGTCAAAACAGATAGCCTGATTACGCTATCAATGAATCAGGTAACGGTCAAGGAGGTTTTAGATAAACTGTTTGATCAAAAAGCAGAATACCATGTCACAGGTAGCCATTTGATCATCAGGTTGAAAAAGAAATATATTGCACCGGCGAAAAAGGATCATTACACTATCTCCGGGTATGTTTTTAATCATTTAACTGAAGAAAAGATACCTTTGGCGAGCATATATGAAATCAACAGTTACTCATCCGCAATTACCAATGACGATGGATATTTTAATCTTACGGTATCTTCAGACCGAAATTTTTTAGGGTTGGCCATTAGCAAACAATCATATACCGATACAGTGATCATTATCCAACCCAAGGATTACAATTTAAATATTTATATTAAGCCTGTTCTGATCACCTACAAACCCGTTCCTCATCGCTTGGAAATAACTGATGCTCCACCACCTATTGAAAATTTGAAAATCGTGCAGCGGTTGGTAAAAGAAGAACAACGCAACCAGGCTTTGAATATCCGGACATTTATAAAAATGCCGGTACAGATTTCATTGGTTCCCAGTATCAGCACCAATCTGGGCATAAGTGGTTCCATGGAAAATCACTTTTCATTAAATGTATTAGGTGGTTATTCCAAGGGACTAAAAGGTGTGGAGTTGGGGGGAATGTTTAATATCCTAAGAAATAATATGACGGGTTTGGAAATAGCTGGTCTGGGTAATTTTGTTGGCGGAGATCTAAAAGGTGTGCAAATAGGTGGCGTATATAACCATGTGATGGGGGCTTCGGATGGATTACAAGTCGCTGGAACGATCAATATAAATCATCAATCATTAAAAGGTATCCAATTGGCAGGTATCCTAAATCATGTTCATAAAGATGTGGAAGGTCTTCAAATTTCGGGCATAGGAAATTCTACCTGGGAAGGTGTGGACGGGTTTCAGATTAGTGGGATATATAACTTTGCACGCAAAGATGTAAACCTGTTTCAAGTCGGTGGAATATCCAATTATTCTCAGAATACCAATGGTTTTCAGGTGGCCGGTATTATCAATTCTTCAAATGATGTAAAAGGATTTCAAATCGCTGGTATTGCAAATCATGGCAAAAATGTGTCGGGTTTTCAAATTGCCAGTACAATCAATGTCGCCAGGGACAGTGTTGGGGGATTTCAGTTTAGCGGTATCGCAAATTATGCTCATCGGCACAGTGGATATCAGATAGCAGGTATAATTAATGTGGGTAGAAACGCCCCTAAAAGTCAGGTAGCCGGATTGGTCAATGTAGCATGGAAAGGAGTGAAAGGTATCCAGTTTAGCGGGATACTGAATTATACCAAAACCATGTCTGGCAGTCAGATAGGTTTTATCAATATCAGTGATACCATCACCGGTGTGCCTATCGGGTGGTTAAGTTTTGTCAATAAGGGTTATCGGGACCTATCATTGTCGGTGAATGAAATGTTGCTAACCAGTCTTACTTTTCGCACCGGCATCAACAAATTTTACAATATTTTTTCGATAGGCTCTCAATTCACTTCAACATCACCTGTCAGAATAGCTGGTTACGGGATTGGGACGCGCTCTAATCAATCCCAAAAAATTAGGGTTTCCCTGGAAGCGATTCAACAAGTATTGTTTGAAAAAAATGAGAATGATCACGGCACTAGCCATTTGTCTTCTGTAAATCTTAATTTCCATTTTTTACATGCACACCGATTTTCCTTTACAGTTGGGCCATCTTTCAATTTATTGTTTTCTGACTGGCGTGATCAAGAAACGGATCTATTCCTGTCAGAGGCTGCACCATATAGCCTTTTTTCTTCGACATCGAAGAAATTTAAAACCGTGTTTTGGCCAGGTATAAATTTAGGGATCAGATTTCAATAATGGCGCTTTGCATTAAATTCGACGAGTAATAATATGGTATACATTAAATTAATACAATCTGATCGATTTCAAATAGTTTTGCACCAGTAATCATCCATTTATAAAAAAATTCATATGAAACAACGTTTATTTATTCTGTTACTGATGGGTTTTCACCTTCAGTTGATGGCACAGGACAATCCTGACACAAAACCTTCCGGTAAAATTGTAGGAGAGGTGTTTGGTGATTTTTATTATAAAGTTGCCGGAGATACAGGCACTACACTAACAGGACCTGGAGAATACCAGACAACTGAAAAAAATGCCAATGCATTTGCCATCCGGCGGTTTAATTTGGGTTATGATTATACCTATAATGAGAAGTTTTCAGCCAGAATTTTGGTAGAGGGAAACGATGGTACATTGTTGCCTAATGCTAACCGAAGTGTTTATATTAAAATTGCTCAGGTAAGCTGGAACAACATTTTTCCCGGATCTAACCTGATTATTGGATCACAATCCACCCTTACATGGCCCCGGTTTAGCGAGAGGGTTTGGGCTTACCGAAAAGTGGAAAAAACCATCATGGATTTTAGGAAATTAGGATCTTCATTCGATTTTGGTGTGTCGTTGGAAGGAAGTTTCAATAAAAGTGAAACCTTAGGATATAGTGTAATGATAGGCAACGGTACCGCACAGCGACCTGAGACTGATAAACACAAAAAATATTATGCTTCCATTCATGGCAAATTCCTGGATAAAAAGCTTTGGACTGAAATTTATTTTGACCATGAACCATTTGGATCGGATGGAAATACCACAACACTTAAAGGATTTATAGGATGGCAGGAAAGCAAATTATCATTGGGACTGGAGCCATTTCGTCAGGTACGCCATGAGGAAGGGATACCAAATGTAGTGCGTACCGGGATAGCTTTATTCGGACATACCGCATTATCGGAGAATGTAGTGCTCATTCTTCGTACAGATTATTATAATAGTGATTCAAGGAATACGGGCTATAAAGAGATGTTTTTCCTTGCTGGTACAGATTTTAAGGTTTCACCTAATATTAGCCTGATCCCAAATATTTGGATAAATACCTATTCAGCTGAAACCTCAGAAGTTGAAGACCGCAAAAGTGATGTTGTGGGCAGAATTACCTTTGCTTTCAAAATGCAGTAATTTTTGACTATTCTATAAATAAAAAGGCCGCTCCAGATTTTCATTGGAGCGGCCTTTTTATATTAAAAATATTAATTTCTTATTCTGATTTCTCTACTGTAATCAATTCCACATCGAAAATCAATGCTGAATGAGGAGGTATATCAGGGCCGGCACCACGAGTACCGTACGCCAAATCTGAAGGAATATAAAAACGGGCTTTACCGCCTTCTTGCATCAACTGCAAACCTTCAGTCCAACCAGGGATTACTTGACCCACATTAAAAGTAACTGGTTCACCTCTTTCTACTGAGCTGTCGAATATATTGCCATTGACCGTCTTACCAGTATAATGTACTGTTACCTGATCATTCTCATCTGGACTTTGTCCAGATCCTTGTTGAATTATCTCATATTGCAAGCCACTTTCAGTAGTTTGTATACCTTCTTTTTCTTTATTTTCTGCAAGAAAATCTTCACTTTCCTTTTTGCTTTTTTCAGATGCTCTGGTTCTAAGTGATGTAAGGTAAGAGTTGATCAATTGATCAGCTACAGCCGGTATGATCTGAGGTGTGTCAGTTTTCATCATATCTTCTATTCCCTGAGCAAAAAGGTCTGCATTTATTTCTTCCATTCCACTCATTTTTAGGTTTTGAGCTACACTAACGCCCAAACTATAACTTACAGAGTCCAATTCATTTTCCAGTTTGGATGATTTATTTTCGGTTTGTTGGCAGGAAGCATAGAAGAGAACCCCTCCCAAAAGTGTTAATGATAAAATGTGTTTTTTCATGATCATTTCAATTATTATATATCAATAT
Organism: Bacteroidota bacterium; assembly: GCA_023393375.1. Lineage (GTDB taxonomy): Bacteria > Bacteroidota > Bacteroidia > Cytophagales > Cyclobacteriaceae > JAEWLI01. The sequence goes on along the minus strand of JAEWLI010000122.1, from coordinate 11,652 downwards.
GGATTTTAAAAGCTATATTAATGCGTTAATAAATATAGCTCCCAAAGTTAACGGAATTATTGGTTCAGACTTACTTTCACTTTTATATTTTTCTGAATTTGGGCAAATTAAAACAAAAAATACTAACTTTGCGTCCTTTTACAGCATTAAAGTTTTAAAACAGGAAAACAATATGTCTAAGACATTATTCGAAAAAATTTGGGATAATCATGTCGTGCACAGCAGGGAAGGAAGTCCTGATGTTTTGTATATCGACACCCATTTAATTCATGAAGTTACAAGTCCACAGGCTTTTCAGGGATTACGTCAGCGGGGATTGAAGGTATTCAGGCCTGAAAGAACATATGCCACCATGGACCACAATGTACCTACTATAAATCAAAATTTACCAATTAAAGATGCCCTTTCACGACTACAGGTTGAACAACTGGTAAAGAATTGCACAGAGTTTGGTGTCCAATTATATGGACTCGGTCATCCTTTCCAAGGTATTGTACATGTAATAGGACCGGAATTGGGGATTACACAACCAGGAAAAACAATGGTTTGTGGGGATAGTCATACTTCAACCCATGGCGCATTTGGTGCAATAGCGTTTGGAATTGGGACTAGTGAGGTAGAAGAAGTACTTGCCACACAATGCCTGTTGCAAAACCGTCCCAAGAAAATGAAAATTGAGGTAAACGGAACACTAGGCAAAGGTGTTGTGGCCAAAGATATAATATTATATATCATTTCCAAGCTTACTGCAGGTGGTGGCACTGGATATTTTGTTGAATTTGCGGGAAGTACCATCAGAAGCCTTTCAATGGAAGGTAGAATGACCATTTGCAATATGAGTATTGAAATGGGTGCTCGGGGAGGATTGATTGCTCCTGATGAAACTACTATTGAATATGTTAAAGGCAAAAAATTCGCTCCACAAGGAGAAGCGTGGGATAAAGCAGTAGCTTACTGGCGAACGTTGAAGTCGGATGAAGACGCTATTTTTGACAAAGTTTATCAGTTTAATGCTGAGGATATAGAACCTATGATTACCTATGGTACAAATCCGGGTATGGGCATTGGCATTTCAAAATCAATACCTACTGGTGCGGTAATTGAGCAAAGAAATGAAAGGGAGTCTTTTTTTAAGTCCTTGAAATACATGGGATACGATGAAGGAACTCCAATGTTAGGCAAACCTGTGGATTATGTGTTTATAGGAAGTTGTACGAATTCCCGTATAGAAGATCTAAGAATGGTAGCGGAATTTATCAAAGGTAAAAAGACATCATCAAAAGTAAGCACATGGGTGATTCCTGGTTCCAAACAAGTGGAAGAGCAAGCTAAGCGGGAAGGATTAGATAAAATCTTCATTGAGGCTGGAATTGAATTTAGAGAACCAGGTTGTTCGGCATGTCTGGCCATGAACGATGATAAAGTTCCAGCAGGGAAATATTGTGTTTCCACCTCCAATAGAAATTTTGAAGGCAGACAAGGTCCAGGAGCACGTACTTTACTTGCAAGCCCATTAACAGCCGCTGCTACTGCCATTAAAGGAGAAGTAGCCGATATCAGAGAATTTTTATAAAACACGACATTTATTTTGTGATGGAAAGAAAACCTTTTGTAAAGATAACATCTACCTGTGTACCTGTGCCTACCGAAAATATAGACACAGACCAGATCATACCTGCACGATTTTTAAAAGCAACATCCAGAGAAGGATTCGGAGAGAACCTTTTCCGTGACTGGCGATACGATAAAGAAGGAAATCCTAAACCTGACTTTGTATTAAATGACAATACTTACACCGGTGAAATACTGGTAGGCGGCAAAAACTTTGGCAGTGGTTCAAGTCGTGAACATGCGGCGTGGGCGATCATAGATTATGGTTTCAAAGTGGTAGTATCCAGCTTTTTTGCAGATATTTTTAAAAGCAATGCATTAAATACGGGACTATTGCCGGTACAAGTTTCAGATGATTTTCTTCAAAACCTGTTTAACGAGATTCAGCGTGAACCAAAAACAGAAGTTGTTGTAGATCTTGAAAATCAAGAAATTTCATTGACCGCCACCGGAACATCAGAAAAATTTGAGATCAACCCCTATAAAAGGATGTGCCTGCTCAATGGCTATGATGACATTGAATACATTCTCAGTCTTAAAGACCAGGTAATCACATTTGAAGAACAAAGGGAAATAAAATATTAATTATGGGTCAGTATAAAATAACAATTTTACCTGGAGATGGAATCGGCAGGGAAGTAACCCAATGGGGAAGAAAAGTTCTGGAAAGAATAGGGGAAATATATGGTCATCAATTTTCTTTTCAAGAAGCCTTGATTGGCCATGCTGCCATTGAAGCTACCGGTAATCCTTTACCTGATGAGACTCTTGAAAAATGTCATCAGTCGGACGCGGTGTTACTAGGTGCAGTTGGCGATCCACGCTATGACAATGACCCTTCATTAAAGGTGCGACCTGAACAAGGTTTGTTGAAGATTAGAAAAGAACTTGGATTATATGCTAATTTAAGGCCCATACGTATTTTTGATCAACTGATCGAATCATCATCTTTAAAAGCGGAAATTATTCGTGGGGCTGACATCTTGTTTTTTAGGGAGCTAACTGGTGGTGTTTATTTTGGCAAACCCAGCGAACGTCGGGAAAACGGCAATGTAGCTTTAGATACCATGATCTATTCCAGGGAAGAAGTTCACAGAATTGCCAAAAAAGCATTTGAAGCTGCGATGATACGGGGCAAAAAATTATGTTCTGTAGATAAAGCAAACGTTTTAGAGTCTTCCAGGTTATGGCGTGAAGTCGTACAAGAACTGGCAAAAAGTTATCCGGAAGTGACGCTCACCCATATGTTTGTAGACAATGCCGCTATGCAGCTAATCAAAAACCCGTTACAATTTGATGTAGTGGTTACAGAGAATATGTTTGGTGATATTTTGACTGATGAAGCATCTCAAATAACAGGTTCATTGGGATTATTGCCATCTGCATCTGTTGGAGATAAAATAGGCCTTTACGAACCTGTTCATGGATCCGCTCCTGACATAGCAGGAAAAGGTTTGGCCAATCCAATGGCACTAATTCTATCAGTAGCTTTGATGTTGGAAATTTCTTTTAACCTGAAAGCCGAAGCACAAAGTGTGATTAAGGCAGTAGAAAAAACACTTGAACAAGGCTACAGAACCCGTGATATTGCGGGCTTAGGTGAAGAGAAAATTAAAATTGCCGGTACTGATGAGATCGGATCGGTAATTATTAATAATATTAGTAAATAAAAAAATGAGGCGATAGCTTCATCCATTTATTCATTTTAAACCTTATTAATTATGAGTGACCGAGTTTACATTTTTGACACAACCCTTAGGGATGGGGAACAGGTTCCCGGTTGTCAGTTATCGACAGTTGAAAAAATTGAGATAGCAAAGGAACTCGAACTCCTGGGTGTTGATGTAATTGAAGCGGGATTCCCGATTTCCAGTCCCGGTGATTTCAAATCAGTAGTAGAAATATCAAAAGCTGTTTCAGAACCTATCATTTGTGCCCTCACCAGGGCTAATAAGAATGATATTGATGTTGCAGCTGAATCATTAAAATATGCTAAAAGAAAAAGAATACATACGGGTATTGGAGCTTCTGATTTTCATATTCAATATAAATTTAATAGCAACAGGGACGACATTCTTGCAAGAGGAGTAGAAGCAGTAAAACATGCCAAATCTCTGGTAGAAGATGTGGAATTTTATGCGGAAGATGCTGGAAGAGCAGATTTAGAATATCTGGCACGTTTGGTAGAGGCTGTGATTGCTGCCGGAGCAACAGTAGTGAATATTCCGGATACTACAGGTTATTGTATGCCTGAAGAATATGGTGCCAAGATCAGGTACCTGAAAGAAAATGTAAAAAACATTGAAAAAGCTATAATTTCAGTCCATTGCCATAATGACCTAGGCTTAGCAACTGCCAATGCCATAGCAGGCATAAGGAATGGTGCACGTCAGGCAGAGGTGACAATTAATGGTATCGGAGAACGGGCAGGTAATACTTCCCTTGAAGAAGTAGCCATGATTTTAAAAACCCACCAAGACCTGAATCTGGAAACCCACATAGCATCTAAAAGGATTTATCCATTAAGTAGATTAGTGTCAAGGTTAATGAAAATGCCAGTACAGGCTAATAAAGCCATCGTAGGGCGTAATGCTTTTGCACATTCATCCGGTATTCATCAGGATGGAGTATTGAAAAACAGGATTAATTATGAGATCATTGAACCTGGAGATGTTGGTGTACATGAATCATCTATCATCTTAACAGCGAGAAGTGGCAGAGCTGCATTAAACCACCGTTTGCAGGTGTTGGGATACAAACTTGAAAAAGATGAGGTAGATGCTGTTTACAAGAAGTTTTTAGATTTTGCTGATACTAATAAAAGCATCAGTGACGAAGATTTGTTGATGTTAATTGGTGAGAAAAACAGGAATAAAAAAATTAAGCTGGTTCAATTGCAGATCATGTGTGGTCGCCCCCTTACTTCTATGGCGACGGTGACCTTGGATTTTGAAGGAGTAGAAAAAACAGAACATTCCACAGGAAACGGACCGGTACATGCAGCTATTCTATGTATTAAAAAAATGATACCGATTCAGGTGAGGTTAGAAGAATTTCTGGTACAAGCCAATACCGGTGGAGGTGATGATATTGGTAAGGTACATGTCCAGCTGTCTGCTAATGATAAAATCTATTACGGTTTTGGTGTAAATACTGACATAGTTACGGCTTCAATAATGGCGTTTGTAGATGCCCTGAATAAGGCATTGTAATAAAACAGAGGCATAATAAATGAAGGTAGGCAAATTCTTGAGTCCATTTATACCCAAACCTTGGATCCGATATATTTTGATAAAGAAATGGGAGAAGGAGGGAAAACCTGTTCCTCCTCCCCATGTTCTCAAGCAAACCACCATAATTTCATTTCAAAAACAATTTGGGATAAATTTATTGGTAGAAACTGGTACTTATCTCGGCGATATGATCGCCGCTTTGAAAAATCATTTTACAAAATTAATATCTATTGAACTTAGTCAGGAGCTTTATCAGGCTGCGTTAAAAAGATTCAAAAAAGACAAACACGTTACCTTGGTACATGGCGATAGTGGTGTGGCATTGCAAGATTTAGTTACTAAAATCAATGAACCTGCTATTTTTTGGCTGGATGGCCATTATTCCGGAGGTATTACTGCTATGGGCAAAACAGTATGCCCTATTTTTGATGAATTAACAGCTATTTTTAAATCGGAATATCATCATATTCTACTGATAGATGACGCCCGGCTTTTCGATGGGACAAATGATTATCCCACCCTAGAACAATTGATATCGTTTATTAAATCCAAAAAAAGCAATAGCAAGGTCACAGTTATGAATGATATCATTCGGGTTACTTATTGATGAATTAATTGAACAAAAATTAAATATAAAAACAGGTGCCTACTTGTTTGTCATGCAAAAAAAAGGCTCTCCCGAAAGGAAAGCCTTTTTTAATTAGAGCTATTGTACAACAATGATATTATAACTATGAGAACATCATTACCCTCTAAAACGCAATATTTTCATTTTTGTTTTAAATACTTAGAAAAAAAATTATTTTCTTTGATAAAAATATAAAATGGCCTGAATTGACATCACCTCCTCGCTTAACGTATAATATCCTGAACCGTCAACCTTCCAACAAATAGCCTCTCCTTGAGGTTCTGCAGCATAAGGTAATAGAGTAGGCTGCTTGGAAATAATTGATTCAACCTTTTCATCCCCTATTAATTTATAATAGTATACTGCATTATAAGACTTTAGCAGCACCTCGTTCCCTTCTGGAGAAATATCTCCCCCTGTAATAATAGACAATGGCAAAACTCCAATTTTTTCTGCAGTAATAGTATCATTTAAGGTATAGGGGTAATTGATTCGGTACATGACCACGTTAATTTCTCTTTTAGAGACGATATAAATATTTCTTGTAAGCGGATCAACCATCAGGGTTTCAGCATCGCGGTTACGGTCAGGGTATTGGAAATGTATCACATCATAACCTTCAATGGTATCTGTTATCGGTAGTTGGCGACCATCTATATCAGGTTCGGGAAAAACATATATTTGTTTGATATCTTTTGATGCCGAATTGTCCCCAATATCCCCTAAAAAAATATATGATTCCCCTGCCTTTGGACCCGGGCCAACAGCTATATCTTCAGCATCTCTAAGCTTAGCGTCTTTCAGGTGAAATTCACCAATATGTTGCGCCTTGTCCGAGATTAAAAATATTCTGGATTTATCCCCGCTATCATTGTGTGTCCATAACATATTGTGGTTGATTCTGCTTGCAGCAAGCCCAGAGGCCTCATCAATTTCATCATTATCTACTTTTCCGTTGTTGATCGGATCAGAAAAAAGTGAATCTTCGCTTGATGGAGGTATTGCATCTGATTCCTCATGGCTAGAGCACATTATTGCCAAAAACGGAATTAAAATCATAAAAAAGACTCCAGCTATACGGCTTTGGGAGGTAAGATTCATTTTAAATCGAATTAAAAAATTATTTAGTATAGTTCTGAAAAGTTTGCACTATAATATTGCAACATTCGTCCATCTGATCCTCTGTAAGTATTAAGGGAGGAGTAAAGCGGATAATGTTTCCATGAGTAGGTTTTGCCAGTAATCCATTCTCTTTTAATGCAAGGCACAAATTCCAGGCGGTCTGGCTATCGGGAGAGTCATTTATAACAATTGCGTTTAATAAACCCTTTCCTCGTATCAGTTTGATTAAAGGAGTTTTCCCCTTTAGGTCATTCATCCTTTTTCTGAAAATTTCACCTAACTTGGCCGCATTTTCTACCAGTTTTTCTTCTTTTACCACTTCCAAAGCAGCAATAGCTACCTCACATGCCAGAGGGTTTCCTCCAAATGTGGATCCGTGTTGCCCGGGTTTAATGGTCAACATGATTTCATCACTTGCTAAAACTGCTGATACTGGTAACATTCCAGCGGATAATGCTTTACCTAGAATAAGAATATCGGGTTTGACTTCTTCATGATCACAAGCCAACATCTTTCCTGTCCTGCCAATTCCAGTTTGTACTTCATCAGCGATAAACAAAACCTTATTAGCTTTACATATTTCTGATGCCTTTTTAATATATCCTTCATCAGGTACTACCACACCAGCTTCTCCTTGTATAGGTTCAAGCATCAATCCTGCCACATTATGTTCCGAAACTATTTTCTCCAAAACTTCCAGATCGTTATAAGGAATAGTTTCGAAGCCAGTCATAAAGGGGCCATAATCTTTATAACTTTCTGGATCAGTAGAGGCAGAAACAGCTGCCAGGCTTCTTCCCCAGAAATTTCCTTCGGCAAAAATAATTCTGGCCTGATTTTCAGGAATACCTTTTACGGTGTAGGCCCATTTTCTACAAAGTTTAACGGCAGTTTCACATGCCTCTACTCCCGTATTCATGGGAAGTACCTTATCATAACCAAAATATTGGGTGATATACCTTGCATATTTACCCAACACATCATTATAAAAAGCGCGGGAGGTAAGCGTTAGCTTTTGAGCCTGATTGACGAGTACCTCTACGATTTTGGGATGGCAGTGTCCCTGGTTAACTGCAGAATATGCGGATAAAAAATCAAAATATTGTTTGCCTTCAGTATCCCAAACCAAAGCTCCTTTTCCCCTGGATAAAACCACCGGGATCGGTTTATAATTGTGTGCGCCGTACTGATCTTCCAGTTCAATAGCCTCTTTTCCTGAGGTGATCGTGTTTAACATTGCCATAAATATCTTTTTACTAAACTAATGAACTAACGAAGGGTGTTGTTGTTTGAACAAACGATCATTCCGACAATTTTCATTTTTTAATTATGCACTAATGAAGTTTCAGGAAAATTCTTTTTCTTTTTCACTTCACCTGAATAAGAGACACCTAACAAAAACCCATAATTATCATATAGATCCTTAGTATCTATTCCCAAGCTCAGGTTAATTTTTAGCTCAGGCTTTTTAGGCAATGTATAAACAGTCTCAAGCATACTGTAATACTGGTCTAAACCTTTATCAACATACTGGGGATTTGAAAAATAATATTGATAATCGCTGAAAGGATCCATGCTGTCCCAGTTTACCGCACCACGATTGAGACCAAAGTATGTTCCTAAATTTTCAACTATTGAAAATTTAATCCTATAATCTAGATTAGAATGAAATTTTCCTGATACTCCAAAATGATAAGCCCTCACACGCGTATTGGCAAAGTAGTAATCAAATGATCCATCAAAATCCGGATTAAACTGGTGTATACGATCTTTGGTCAATAAAAAGCTATTTCCCATGGCATAATTATGATGAGACCAACCTTTATAATATAAACCGTTATTATAATAATTATCCCTGCCACCATATTCATAACCATAATTATCCATTCTTCTGATCATCCTCCAGAATTCATCTTTTGTTACTCCCGGAGCATCGATGCCATAATATTCCTGCAAAAAACCTTCATAATCTGTGATCGTTCTGTAATACCAGTCATTGCCATAAAAGATGGGATCATGTACACCTGGTCCACTTTGCCAATCCGTTTTTACCCGCTCAAATAAAAATTCCCGGATCAGTCTACTATTGATATTTTTTAATGATACTCCAGTAATGACATCCTTATTTTTTCTAAATATACCGATGTAACCTGAGCCATCTTTGACCGGTTTTTGATAAAAAAAACGTACATGAATATCTTTTACATCAAAGTATAATCCAAAATCAAACATCCCCTGATGGGCACCGGCAGCATTGGTGCCTTCACCTGGAAACTCCTCTCCTACTTTTTGAGAACCCCTGAAAAACACTGTGGATAAATAATCGACAGGAATTTTAGTACCATCAGGCCGGGTACCCCCAAACAATGCAGAGTGATTGATACCAAAGTAAGGATTCACTATTAATTTATTCGATCTGATGTATGCAGATTTTTCATGAAGTAAGGGTTTATCCGTGCCACGTGGTGATCGGTCATCATTCAGGATGCCCTGGTTGATAAACCCTCTTACCTGTACATAACCTTGGGTAAAAGGCACATCTACATATTCATAAAAACCCAATCCAATTTTAGGTACCGGCCTTGCGTTTTGGCTAAACAGGAAAGAACCGGAACTAAGGGTATGATGATCATCGAGTAATGACATCTCTTGTTGTCCGGCTATTAGCTTAAATTTTCCATAGGACAAGTTGATATATGCTTCCTGTAAAACTGAGGCTGAAACAGGATATTTATTGATACCTTGTATCCCGGCTTCAATTTTCCACTTTTTACCCCAGGTATTTTCATAATTAATATCTAAGTAAGTTAGAAATTCATTCCTGTTACCATCGAAAATACCATTTCTGTTGAAAATTAGCCAATGAGGCATTACTTCTGAATCAGGTGATAAAAGACCGTATGCCCCTACCTCATATTTAATAGACTGGGGATAACATAATGAAGGGATAAGGAAAATGATAAAAAATACTATAGATTTCATTAAAAGAGCATTAATTTGGGAATTTTCTTCCTAATAGGCATTTTTATCACCTTTGAGAACAGAAAAGATCGTAAGGATCAAGATCTTCAAATCAAGTATGATGGACCAGTTATCGATGTAGAACCTATCCAGCTTTACCCTATTTTTCATAAGTATCAATGATTTAGTCTCACCGCGATAACCTTTCGCTTGTGCAAGACCCGTTATGCCGGGTTTAAACACATGTCGGTGCATAAACTTATCAATTACCTGAGAATACTCCTCGGTGTGTTTGAGCATATGGGGTCGAGGCCCTACAATGGACATATCCCCTGTGAGCACATTAAAAAACTGTGGAATTTCATCCAAGCTGGTTTTACGTAATAATCTACCTATAGGAGTAATCCGAGGATCATCTTTTGTTGCCTGCTTAGTATTGGATTCACCATTTACATACATGGTCCTGAATTTTAAACACCAGAAACTTTGATTATCACGTCCAGTTCTCAGTTGTTTGAAAAAAATCGGCCCCTTTGAGTCCCATTTTATCATCAATGCAATGATGGGAACCAACCAGGAAAGGATAGTAAGTGTAATTACAAAAGAAAAAGTAAAATCAAAGATCCGTTTAGCTAATCTGTTTTTTAACAAATCAAGTGGTACAGCAGTAACATTTATAATAGGGATATGCTCATATTGCTCCAATTCAAGGCCCTTAAAGGAAAAGCCCCTGAAGTCAGTAATTAACTTTACCTGGATATTTTTTTCTTCGCATTTAGCTATTATTTTCTGAACCAAAGAGTACTTTAGATAAGGTAAGCAGCAATAAACCTGGTCTACCTTGTTAATTTCTAAATATTTGGGGATATCTTCAATTTTTCCTAGAAGATGCTCCCCTTTCGCTTTATCGTCAAAAAAACCAAGTGTTCTAAGACCATATTCCGGGTGAGTAAGGAAAAACTCCCTTAAATCCCTTGAAAGTTCTCCATAACCTGCAATCAATACGTTTCTGTAATTAAAACCTTTCTCTCTGTATTTTTTTAACATAAGATCCATACCTACTTTCCACATGAAAATCAAGAAGGTGAAAATGATATAGGTCAATAAAATCTGCATCCTTGAATAGATGACCGCATTATTGATGTTGATGATCAAATAAGAAGACAGTAACAAAAGGTGTAATACAATGACGGTAAGATGATTTTTAAGTATCTTTATAATCCTTGTAAGCCGGGATATGCGGTAGGGCTTTACAAAATAGATGAGAATAATCCAGGAGATGTTTAAATAAAGGTGTAATTCCCAATAAGGTTTGATGAAAATATTATCTATTATTCTAAATTTTATAAAATATGCCAATAGAAATGCAATATTAAGCAGAACTAAATCTACTGTAAAATGAATGTGCTTAAGGTATTGAGAGTGACGAGTAGGCATTTTATATCTAATGGGTGTAGAATCAATTGAAAACTATGGTTTTAGAAAAAGTAAATTTACACCTAAACAATTCCCATGATTGGTAAAACTAAGTTTTACATTATGAATCCCTTTTTTTTGTAAAATGTATAAAATTTTATTTAGATCATAAGCATTCATTTGCATTAAAGGTAAAGAAAAAGGTTGATTATTCAATAAATTTAGAACATTATTAAAAAAAGGGAGGTAGTATTTTAAGAATTTTATTATTTTTTTTATTTTAGATTTATCAATATAATATGTTAAATGAATGGATCCAATACCATTTGAATTAATTAAATCAATTAATTTACTAAATATAGCTTCTCCTTGACTTACCTTTATATGTTGTAGCACTATATATGAATTAATTAAATCAAATGACCGATCTTGTATTTTACTTAGAAAACTATCCGATAGAAATAATTCAATATTATCTAGGTTGTATTGAATCATATTTTGTTTTGCTATAAAAAGCATGTCAGGAGAAATATCTAACCCTACAACACATTTAGCTCTAAAACCAAACGGAATTAATAGTCTACCTGTGCCACATCCAAAATCTAATATAGAAGAGGGAACAAATTCTTTATTAATAAAATTATTAATTTCATTAAAAAGAGCGTCAACATATTCAAACCC
>JAEWLI010000033.1 GCA_023393375.1 Bacteroidota bacterium | reverse complement strand
TAAAGATGAAGAAGCCCTGCGGGAAACAAATGAAAGGCTTAAAATAGCAGGCGAACTTCATGAAAATCTTCTTTATATCATTGCTCATGACTTAAGGGGCCCCATGGCCAATATGCGATTAATACTCGACCTCATCAACAAGGAGGATAATGAAAACAGCAAGGTACAAATGATGGGTTCACTGGGGGAAATGCTGAATCGTCAGGAGAATATCCTTGAAGGTTTGGCTGACCTGATAAAAGTGCAATCCCCTGATGATATTAAGCCAAGGGAAATTGATTTGGTAGATCTGGTAAATGACATTATTAAAGAGAATGAAGTCGCCCTAATGGAGTGCGATGGTGTAATACATATAGATTTTCAGGAAATACCTAAAATAATCCATATCCAAAGCTTCGTTTACAGTATTTTAAAAAACCTGATTACAAATGCTATTAAATACAGGGACAGCGGGAGAAACCTGGAGGTTAATGTGCAGAGTACAAGAAAAAACGGTTTTGTACTTGTTACCGTGAAGGATAACGGCATAGGCTTTAATTTACAGAAATATAGCAAAGATCTATTCCGGCCTTTTAAAAGGTTCACAAAACAAGCCTCGGGAACAGGCATCGGATTGTACATTATCAAACACCTGATTGTAAAAAATGGAGGTAATATTGATGTAGAAAGCGAACCGGGTAAAGGAAGTAGTTTTTATTGCTATTTTAAGGAGTATAAATGATGATTGGAAATGTAATTCAATTAAAAAGCCTGACAATGTAGGAATTGTCAGGCTTTTTATTGTGGGCCCACCTGGATTCGAACCAGGGACCACCTGATTATGAGAAGGGATGGAAAGCTTGATATTCAGTCATTTAACCCATGGTTGGCGCATGGTTGGCGCAGAGGTGTTTCGTGGTTTTTATTGTTTTCTGGAAATTTTTATCTTATTATTTTTTAATTCTTCTACTATAGTATTATATTGGACAAAATATTGCAAGTCAAAAATAGGATAATCATTTTTGACAAATCATAAAAGGAATTTTTATTTCAATCCTATAGCCACGAAAAAGGCAGAGGTATAAAGATGCCGATGGTGTTGGCAATCTTCCATTTTATCATCAATACGTATTTTTGGCAAGTGTTGGTAGCTCAGGATTGGGTGGATTTGGGCTATAAGATTTTCCTTTCGTTCATGTTTGCTTATCTTACATACCATTATGCAGCTTTATTTTCCAAAAAGTTCAGGGAGAGATCAGATGAACTAACCCTGAAACAAAATATAGGTGAGCTAAAGTCAGAACTAGATCAGTCGAGGTCAGTTCTAGATGAACTGAGGACAAAACTAGTTCAGTTAAAATCAGATAATGATAAGATGCTGATTCAGAATGAACACCAGACTGAACAATTTATTGCATTACAAAATGAATTTAAAATGACGAAAGACAAACTTAGCAGAAGCCGAAAATTGAAAAAAAATGAATTTTAACTAATAATTAATCTATATTCCATTTAAGTGTTGGGTCTCCATCAAAGGCTTCTCTAATAGTATAATCATCATAATCAGGATCATTAAAAAAGCTATGCTTTCCATCGTAATCGTCATCATAGCTATTATTCTGATGATAGTTAATATTCTGATGATAGTCATAGCTGATAAGGCCTGATTGAAATTCATTTTCAATATACTTATCAAGATCATGCAAAACTGTTTCATGCAAAAGACAAACTACAAAGTGAATTATCTTTTTATAATGTTTTGATAAAATTCTATTTTTATAAAACCTTTTAAAAATAAAAATCAAAACATCATAATTTATCCTCAATAGCTTATCATTATTTAAATCTATATGATTTGTAATTATATTACTACAATCTTCTAATACTTTGTTTTCAATCCAAATTTCATTTTTATATGACTCCAGATAAATCAGACTATCTTTTAATGTATTTTGAAAAGAGATTAATGTGTCATATATGTATCGAAAAACATATTTATCAGAAAATTTAATATTTTTATTAATATAGTCATATCCATTTATTGTATAAGTATCAAATTCTATTCCTATAGCTAATGCTTTTAACAAGCCTTTTTTATACTCTTCTAGAAGGTTTAATATTAAACTCAAACTAACCCTATTTTCAGATAAAATTAAAATTAGGTATTCTAGAACCAAATTTTTCTCAATTTTTAAAACATTATTTTTGTACGAGTATTTTGGAAATAAATCTAATTCATTTTCTTTAAATTCTTGTTCCAGTTTATGATAAATAGGTGCTGTTCTAGAGCTTAATCCATAATACATACTTCCTTGCATTATAATATCTTTAATAAATAAATATGTATAATGGTTTGTAAATCCAATCTTATTGTTTTTACATTCGAATTGGTAAATGTCCTCTATGCCCATCTTTTTACAAGTATAATTAGTGAAAATAAGAATTTTGATATCAATGACAAAGTCCAAGTAATATTTTTCAATATATTATATATTATTATAATTGCCTATAGCACTCTTAATCTTTAATTGTTTAAATATCAACCACTTACATCAGTCGCTTTTTCAGTCGCCTTTAGTCGCCTTTTTTTTTAAAAGCGACTGCCGTTTTATAAAAGTCGCCTTTTTAAGCAAAAGTCGGCTTTTGTAAAAATATTCTAAGTAATTGAAAAACAATTGTTTATCCTTTTTTACTCTTGGAGCTTGCCTTACAATAAAGTTTTACGGAAAAATTCATGGGTAAATCTCGAAATTTCTGGCGCATATTTAGCGCAAAGTTGTAGTTTAACCTTACCAAAGATAGCGAAAACCCCCGAAATAACGCGCCAGAAGCGTGCTGAATTATTTTTGGCGTGGGAGGGAAAATCAATAAAAAAGCCTGATAATCTATTGACTATCAGGCTTTTAAGAGGGTGGGCCCACCTGGATTCGAACCAGGGACCACCTGATTATGAGTCAGGTGCTCTAACCAACTGAGCTATAGGCCCGATTTTCATTTACATGAAAACTGGCTGCAAAAATAACAGATTCTCTATCTGGTGCAAATAAATTTTTATTAAATTATTAGATAAATAAGAAAGTGCATTGTTAAATCCCGAATAACTCAATGTCCTTACTTCATCGTCTGTTTATGAAGATTATCATAAAAAATAATTTATAACCCTCTTAATTACATTATTCAATCTCAAACAGGCTGTTTTGCAAATGCTGCTTTTATCCTCGTGTTTTGGATTATCCGTTTGTCCATCTTATTTTGATGCGGGGTGTCTATAGAAAAGGTATCTCATTGACTTCCAGTATGATAGCGGTAAACCATCTTGAAAAAAATAACATAATGGTAAACTTTTTAAAAGCACTGTGTGTTTACTAAATGAGAGATGAACAGAACATATTGGACTTCTGATTCAGATAACCTGACAGAACAAAATTGTTCTATAAACAAACTCGCTTATCCGCGAGAAGTGTCATTGGGGTTAATGATGGTTAAGAGTAAAAAGGATACTTTGCTTATCAAGGTATCCTTTTTTTATGCCTTTCCAATAGGTTGATCTATGAATAATGTACATGAAAGATCAGGAATCTCTAAGGCCTAAGGTGTAGACCGGTATTCCCTCTTGCATAGGGATAAACTTCTCGTTCGATCCAGGAAAGTTATGAATCCGATACCTTTGCACATAAAAAAAGCTCCGGAATTATCCGAAGCTTAGGGTGAAAGACCGGACTCGAACCGGCGGCCTCCAGAGCCACAATCTGGCGCTCTAACCTACTGAGCTACAATCACCATTTTGAAATTGGAATGCAAAGGTAATTCTTTGTTCATTATTTGCAAATAAAGAAAAAAATAAAATTTCATCGTTCAAATGAGAGTCGCATGCCTTTTACCGACTCATCAAATTGACCATTAGCAAAAGCCAGATGTCCGGAAATAAGGGTATGTGTAATCACCGAATGGAATTCATAACCTTCAAAAGGCGACCAACCGCATTTGTAGAGCACATTTTCCTTACTTACTTTCCATTTTTTATCCAGATCCACCATTACCAAATCAGCAAAATAACCCTCCCTGATAAAACCTCTTTCCTTGATCTGAAATAATATTGCCGGATTATGGCACATCTTTTCTACAATTTTCTCAAGACTTATTTTTCCCTCTTTGTAAAATTCCAGCATCGCATTCAAACTATGTTGTATCAATGGCCCTCCGGAAGGTGCTTCAAAGTACGATCTGTTTTTTTCTTCCCATAAATGTGGTGCATGATCAGTGGCTATCACATCGATCCGGTTGTCTAATACGGCTTTCCATATTGCATCCTTATCTTGTTTTGATTTGACTGCAGGGTTCCACTTGATCAATGAACCTTTGGTTTCATAATCCCGGTCGTCAAACCATAAATGATGGATACACGCTTCAGCAGTGATTTTTTTGTCTCCCAAAGGCAATTTATTGTCAAAAAGATTAGTTTCCGGAGCCGTAGAGATATGCAGGATGTGTAATTTCGTGCCGTATTGTCGGGCCAATGACACGGCCAGTTGCGATGAAATGAAACATGCCTCCGCACTTCGTATCAATGGATGGAATCTCATTGGCACCTCCTCGCCATATTTTTCTCTGTAAATTTCCATATTGGCTCGGATGGTCGCTTCATCTTCGCAATGTGTGGCTACCAGCATAGGGGCTTCCCGAAATATTGCTGTTAAAGTTTTTTCGTCATCTACCAGCATATTGCCTGTAGAGGAACCCATAAATACTTTAATGCCACAAACATTCCTGGGATCAGTTTTTAATACTTCTGGCAGGTTTTCATTGGAAGCACCCATATAAAAGGAGTAGTTGGCCAATGATTTTTGTGAGCCAATAGTATATTTTTTGTTCAATTCTTCCTGCGTAAGCGTAGGAGGCTTGGTATTGGGCATTTCCATAAAGGATGTTACCCCGCCGGCTACAGCGGCTTTTGATTCTGTATAAATTTCCGCTTTGGCAGTAAGTCCGGGCTCCCTAAAATGAACCTGATCATCAATCACCCCTGGAAGGAGAAATTTACCTTTTCCATCGATTACTGTATTTGCCGGTGTTGAACTTAAATCTTTCCCTATCTTTTCTATCCTACCATTATTGATAAACAGGTCAGTTTCAGAAATTTTGCCTTCATTTATTGCTTGTACATTCAGAATTAGAATCGATGCCATTTTGATTGAAGTTAGTTAATCCTTTTGCAACCACGAATTTAGTGGTAATTTGTTGAAAATATAGCTTGCTGATGTGGGAATTGAAGTCCCTGCAATTGGACAAAAATATTTTTTCAGGAATCAATCTATTTTCATAATAATTACGTTTAGCTATAGCATTAGTTGATTCATCGAAGAAATAGAAAGATTAATCTAAAAATGTATTTGAATAACAAAATTTATTTCTAATTTAGATTATACTTTTACATTAAAAGTTTTTTTACATAGCTGGTTGAACAAAGGGCTTGAAGTTAGGCGGATCCCGCATCTTCAAGCTCCTTTATTTTTATAGGGTTTAGAATGATATATTTTATTTTTTTATTATCCATGCCGGCTCAATTTTTAATACTACTACACTTGAATTAATAATGTTTCATCTATGAAATGGATAGCTGTAGCCCCGATTATTGTACTGGATTAATAAATTTTATGGTTTGCCAATTGATACTTGGCAATATAGATTAATTTTGCGAAAGTTTTTTAAAAAGAGATTTCTACAAAATGCATATTAATTTACAAGAAGAAGAGCGTTTCGATAGCCGCCACATTGGCCTGTCACAGGAAGACATTAATAAAATGATCACTTTCCTGGGTGTTGAAAGATTGGATGACCTGATAGATCAGGTAGTGCCGAAAGAAATCCGATTAAAAGAGCCATTGAATTTACCAAAAGCTACAGATGAGTACCATTTCATAACACAGTTTAAAAAACTAATAGACAAAAATAAAATTTTCAAATCCTATATCGGATTAGGATATTACGATTGTGTCACTCCACCAGTTATCCAAAGAAACATATTGGAAAATCCCGGGTGGTATACGGCCTACACACCCTATCAAGCTGAGATTTCGCAAGGACGATTAGAGGCTTTAATCAATTTCCAACAAATGGTAATTGATTTGACAGGTATGGAAGTTGCCAATGCTTCATTATTGGATGAAGGTACAGCAGCTGCTGAAGCCATGAGCCTTATGTACAGTTTAAAAAAAGGCAAGAAAAAATCCTCCAATAAATTGTTTGTGGATCACCATGTATTCCCACAAACCATTAGTGTATTAAAGTCAAGGGCAGTGCCATTAGGCATAGAGCTGGTAGTTTCGGATTATAAAAACCTTGACTGGAAGGATGAGGGCTATTTTGGTGTATTGGTACAATATCCTGATAGCGAAGGTAATGTATCCGATTATACTGATTTCATTTCGAAAGCTCATCAACATGATGTTTTGGTAACTGTAGCTGCAGACTTAATGAGTCTGGTGTTGTTCAAATCCCCAGGGGAAATGGGTGCCGATGTAGTGGTGGGTACTACCCAACGATTTGGTATTCCTATGGGTTATGGAGGGCCTCATGCTGCTTATTTCGCTACTAAAGATGCCCACAAGCGCCAATCTCCCGGACGAATTATTGGGGTTTCTATTGATAAAACAGGTGCCAAAGCCTACCGGATGGCACTCCAAACCAGAGAACAGCATATCAGACGCGAAAAAGCAACCTCCAATATTTGTACAGCTCAGGTATTATTGGCAGTGATGGCAGGAATGTATGCCGTTTACCATGGACCAGAAAATTTGAAAAGAATTGCCGGAAGGATTCATGGTTTGACAAGGTTACTGGATCGGGTACTCACCAATTCCGGATTCGTTCAGGAAAATAAATCTTATTTTGATACCTTAAAAATTAAGGTAGACAAAGAAAAATCGGGTGAAATCAAAAAAGCAGCAAATACGCAGCAAATGAATTTCAGGTATTCGGATGATGAATATATCTATATCTCACTCGACGAAACCACCCGTTTGGAGGATATCACCATTATTGCGGAGGTGTTTTCTGGTGAAGCAGGTCGCAAACAGGTCATTGAACAGGAAAAGACAGTTACTTTAAATATCCCGGAGCACCTGAAAAGAACCTCCAGTTTTCTCACTCATCCGGTATTCAATTCATTTCATTCAGAACATGAAATGCTGCGATATTTAAAAAGGTTGGAAAATAAAGACCTTTCACTGGCACATTCCATGATCCCCTTGGGTTCTTGTACGATGAAGCTCAATGCAACATCGGAAATGATTCCTTTAAGTTGGGAAGGAATGAACCATTTGCACCCTTTTGCCCCTGAAAACCAAACAGAAGGCTATAAGGAAATGCTCCGGAATATAGAAATATGGCTAAACGAAATCACAGGTATGGCTGGAACTTCTTTCCAACCAAACTCTGGCGCACAAGGGGAGTTGGCAGGTTTATTGACTATTCGGGCCTACCTTGAATCCAAAGGGGAAACCAATAGGAAAATCGCTTTGATACCCTCATCAGCACATGGCACAAATCCGGCAAGTGCTGTTATGGCAGGTATGCAGGTGGTCATTGTGGCCTGTGATAGTAATGGCAATATCGACCTTAATGATTTAAAATTAAAAGCAGAGCAGCATCATGAGCAGTTGGCAGCATTAATGGTCACTTATCCTTCAACTCATGGTGTGTATGAAGAAAATATCATGGAAATCTGCAGTATCATCCATGAAAATGGTGGTCAGGTGTATATGGATGGAGCCAATATGAATGCCCAGGTTGGGCTGACCAATCCGGCCACCATTGGTGCCGATGTTTGCCATATTAATCTGCATAAAACATTTTGTATCCCTCATGGCGGAGGTGGACCAGGCATGGGGCCTATCAGCGTCAGAGAGCATCTGAAGCCATTTTTACCAGGTAATCCGTTTGTAAAAACCGGAGGAGAGCATGCTATTTCAGCTGTATCATCTGCTCCGTACGGAAGTGCCAGTATTATCTCAATTTCTTATGCTTATATTGCATTAATGGGGGTAAAAGGGTTGGAGAGTGCCACAAAAATCGCCATTCTCAATGCAAATTATATTAGAAAACGTTTAGAAGAACATTATCCGGTATTGTATAGCGGTAAAAATGGGTGGAATGCACATGAATTGATTGTAGATTGCCGGGAATTTAAAAAGGCCGGAATAGAAGTAGAAGACATTGCCAAACGTTTGATGGACTATGGTTATCATGCGCCTACGGTTTCATTTCCTGTACCGGGAACATTGATGATAGAACCTACAGAGAGCGAATCGTTGGAAGAGCTGGATCGTTTTTGTGATGCCATGATTGCGATCAGGAAAGAGGTTGAGGAAGTTCAGGAAGGTAGTGCTGACAAGGAGCAAAACGTGCTTAAAAATGCTCCTCACACCATGTCTATGGTTGTTCATTCTGAGTGGAGTTACCCTTATTCCCGTGAAAAAGCAGCTTTCCCGTTGCCTTATGTCAGAAATAATAAATTCTGGCCATCAGTTGCGCGAATTGATAGTGCTTATGGCGACCGGAATTTATGGTGTTCCTGCATTCCTGTGGAAGAGTATCAATAAGGATTATTCTGGAATTATAGCGATTCGATTTCTGATTTGGGAATAATAAAATCAGAAAAGCAGAAACATGTACACCCCGTAAATCACTAATAGGAAAATACCCTCGATCCGGTTGATATCTTTTTGGGTGAGCATGATGGGCAGAATGATCGCTGTTATCCCCAGCATCCACCATATGTCATAGCTGATTATCATCTGATTGATGGATATATCCTGAATCACAGCGGTGATGCCAAGAATGGAAAATATGTTAAAAATATTTGATCCTATCAGGTTGCCCAATGCCAGATCTGTTTCTTTCTTATGAGCAGCAATTACAGCAGTTACCAGTTCGGGCAAGCTTGTTCCCAGTGCGACCACTGAAATCCCAATCACCCGTTCGCTGATGCCCAGGCTTTCTGCCAGTACTACCACACTTCCCACAAACCATTCTGCACCAAAGTACAAACCTGCACAGCCGATTACAATCCATGCAAGATCTTTCCATAATGGTTGAGAAAGATTTGCCGGATCAACTATCTCTTTTTCCAAAGCCTTTATGGCCATCACATCTTTCCTTGACTTTTTAATTACAAGAAAAAGGTACACCGTCAGTATGATCAAAAATATGATCCCTTCAAGAGTATTTAAAGTATTGTTTAAAGCAAAGAAATACAATAACAACCCACTTCCCATAGCTACCGGCCAATCTATCCTAATGGAATTCCGTTTTACCAGAATAGGATTAACCACTGCAGCCATACCCAACACCAGCGTCAGGTTACAGATATTTGATCCCACTACATTGCCTATGGCTATGTCAGGACTTCCTATAATTGCTGATTTAATGCTGATAAATAATTCTGGAGCAGAAGTGCCAAATGCAACTATTGTAAGGCCTACTACCAGAGGGGATAAATGCGCTTTTAATGCCACACTTTTCGCACCTTTTACTAAAAAATTACCGGCAGCCACTAATAAAACCAAGCTTCCAATAAATACTACCAGGTTAATGATCATAAGTTAAAACAGTGAACTGAAATATCAATTTGCGGGTAAATATAATTATTCTTTATGTCATCCATTTAACATTTCCGCGGGATTTAAAGCCTTCATTCACAATTAAAATGTATTGCCATTGTTTTTTGTTTAAATTATCCAATTGATTTTTACAATTTTGAAAAATAATATTACAGGTTCGACTATGGAATTGATTAAAAGATTATGTGAAGTACATGCACCTTCGGGCAATGAAGTTTTAATGAGAAACTTTATACTGGAGTATATAAAATCAAATAACTACAAGTTTTCTGTCCAACCAGAGGTGATTATTGACAATATTCAGGACAACATTATTCTAAAATTTGGCAAGCCCCGGACAGCTATCCTTGCTCATATGGATACTGTTGGTTTTTCTGTCAGATATTATGATCAATTGATTCCCATAGGTCAACCTGATGTGGAAACAGGTTACACACTGATTGGCCATGACTCTCTGGGCTCAATTTCATGTGGATTAATTTATGACGAAAAAGGAGGTCTTAGCTATCAATTTCCACGTGGGATCGATCGTGGAACTGAACTGATATTTAAACCCGATTTTCGGGAAACAAGTGATTTTATTCAGTGTGCGGGTCTTGACAACCGCTTAGGTGTATATACTGCTTTGAAAGTAGCAGAAACCCTGGAAAACGGTTTAATCATTTTCACTTGCTGGGAAGAGCATGGCGGAGGTGCGGCAAGTCTGATGGCCCGTTGGATGTTTGAAAAATATCAGGTTCAACAAGCATTGATTTGCGACATTACTTGGGTTACAGAAGGTGTGGGGCATGGCAAAGGTGTTGCTATTTCCATGCGCGACCGGAATATCCCCAGGCGTTCATTCGTGAATAAAATAATTTCACTTGCCGAAAGCTCCGGTATCGATTTCCAATTAGAGGTTGAAGGTTCAGGTTCCAGTGATGGCAGGGAACTTCAGCAATCCCCTTATCCCATTGACTGGTGTTTTATTGGTGCACCAGAAGATAATGTTCATTCTCCAAACGAGATTGTCCATAAATATGATCTGCAGTGCATGATTAGCTTGTATCAATACCTTATGGAAATTTTATAGTAAATGTCCCTTCCTTCATTATATACATTTTACATCTTCCACTGGTTGTATCATTTTATCGGCTGGAATTTTAACGTTATATTTGCGGTTTAAATTCAGAAGGTGATGATATGAGAATAAAAGATAAAGAGTTTGTTCTTTATTTGCGAGAAGAAAATCTAAAAGATAAATGCGCGGAACTAGCTGAGAGAATTAGTAGTGAATTTAAAGATAAAAATCCGCTTTTTATCAGTGTTTTAAATGGTTCATTTGTCTTTACTTCTGATCTGATCCGCTATTTCGATTTTCCTTTAGAAATAAGCTTTATCAAAGTATCATCTTATGTTCAAACAAAAAGCTCCGGCAACGTTAAGGAAGTTATCGGTATGCCACCTCATATGGACGGAAGGCATATAATTATTCTGGAAGATATTGTTGATACCGGAAGTACGCTTAAATTTTTATTAAATAAACTCACCCAATATAAACCCTTCTCCGTTAGTATAGCTGCCATGTTTTTAAAACCGGATATTTTTGATAACAAATTCCCGGTTGAATATGTAGGATTTGAAATACCCGACAGATTTGTAGTGGGTTACGGTCTGGATTACGACGGAATGGGCAGAAACCTGAAAGACTTGTATCAATTAAAAACTAATCATATAGCCGATGTTTAATATCGTACTGTTTGGGCCTCCGGGAGCTGGCAAAGGCACACAAAGTGAGTTAATGATCAAAAAATACAAACTTACACATATATCAACAGGCGAACTGTTGAGAAAACATATGTGTGAAGGTACCGCATTGGGTCAGATTGCACAAAAATACATTGACGAAGGCAAACTTGTGCCTGATGACCTGGTGATTGAAATGGTAGGATTGAAAATGGATGAAGTCACCAATACCCGTGGATTTATTCTCGATGGTTTTCCCCGAACAGTCAAGCAGGCTACCGTTCTGGATGCTTTACTTACAGGAAAAAATCTGAAAATCAATATCATGATCGCACTAAAAGTAGACAGTGAAGAATTGGTAACAAGGCTTTTGGCCAGGGGCAAAACCTCTGGAAGGTCCGACGATCAGGATATAGATAGGATAAATACACGTATTAAGGTGTATGAGAAAGAAACAATGCCTGTGATGGATTATTACAATCAACAAGGTAAATTTTATCCCGTCAACGGGGTAGGATCTATAGAAGAAATATTTAAAGATATTTGTGAAGTTTTAGACACGCACATTCAGGTTTAATCCAGTCACATCTGATAAATTCAATTAAAAAAAGTATGGCATCATCAAATTTTATAGATCAGGTAAAAATTTGCTCCAGGTCAGGATCAGGTGGTGCAGGATCATTACACTTCAGACGAGAAAAATTTATCCCTAAGGGTGGCCCAGACGGAGGTGATGGAGGCAGGGGAGGTCACATTATTTTAAAAGGAAATAAGCAACTGTGGACGTTATTACATCTCAGGTATAGAAAACATGTCATTGCTGAAAACGGGAAACCTGGTGAAGGGGCTTTAAAATCCGGAGCTCAGGGCAAAGATGTGATAATAGAAGTCCCCTTGGGCACGGTTGCAAAAAATTCTGAGACCGGGGAAATTATACTGGAAATCATCGAAGATAGTCAGGAACAAATCCTAACACCAGGTGGTAGGGGAGGTTTGGGTAATAATCATTTTAAAACAGCTACCAATCAGGCACCCCGCTATGCTCAACCCGGTGAACCGGGAATAGAAGAATGGATCACTATTGAATTGAAAATATTGGCGGATGTGGGTTTGGTAGGTTTTCCCAATGCGGGCAAATCAACCCTTTTGGCATCGATATCAGCCGCCAAACCTGAAATTGCTGATTATCCGTTTACTACACTGGTCCCAAATTTGGGTGTGGTGCCTTACCGTGGATACAAATCATTTGTTGTAGCAGATATTCCTGGTATCATTGAAGGGGCTTCCGAAGGTAAAGGATTGGGGTTGCGGTTTTTGCGACATATTGAAAGAAATTCTTTGCTGCTTTTTATGATCCCGGCCGATGCACAGGATTTAAAGAAGCAATATGATATTTTGCTTGGGGAACTAAAAAAGTACAATCCAGAGTTATTGGATAAAAAGCGGGTTTTGGCAATTTCAAAATCCGATATGTTGGATGAAGAATTAAAATCCGAGTTAAAAGAAGAGCTACCATCCGGTTTGCCTGCAGTTTTTATTTCCGCAGTTTCAGGTGAGGGAATTGATCAACTCAAAGATACACTGTGGAAATTGCTGAATGAATAATAGTAGGCTTTAAATTTGTCATGATTGAAGAGTTATTATCAGTCATTATGTCATTTTTTTTGATTTGGCAAAGTTGTTGCCTTGATAGGTAAGCTTGTAAGCAAATGGTTTATTAGTTATGAAGAAAGAGAAAACAGAAGATAAGGATATTCTGCAAGATAATCTTGTAGACGAAAATCTTACCCCTGAGCAGGAAGATCTCAATAGTAGTGAGAAGGACGAGCAAGATCACGGTTCAGAAGAAAACCTGAAAGAAGAAATTCAACAGGAAATAGGTGAGGTGGATAAAATAAAAGATGAGTTGGAGCAAATAAAAGATAAATACCTAAGGTTGTATTCAGAATTTGATAATTTCAGACGCCGAACAGCCAAAGAAAAAGTAGAAATGGTAAAGACTGCCAATGAAGATTTGCTAACAGCACTATTGCCGATTGTTGATGATTTTGAAAGGGCCAAAAAAGCATCTGAGGCGAAAGATAACGCTACTGCTGCTTTGGAAGGTTATGGTTTGATCTATAATAAACTCATGAAAAACCTGAACCAAAAAGGATTGACCAAAATGGAACTGTCGGCAGGCAGTGAATTCAATCCGGAATTTCATGAAGCAATCACACAAATTCCTGCTCATGACGAGAAACTGAAAGGAAAAATTGTAGATGTGATCGAACAAGGGTATTATTTGGGTGATAAAGTGATCCGGTACGCCAAGGTGGTGATCGGCATGTAAAAGAGGAACTGAATACTGACATTGAGGTCAGAATGAATTGAAAATATTATTATGGCAAAAAGAGACTATTATGAGATATTAGGTGTGGACCGCGGGGCTACACAAGAAGAACTGAAAAAAGCCTACCGGAAAATTGCCATTAAATATCATCCTGATAAGAATCCAGACGATCCTACAGCTGAAGATAAATTTAAAGAAGCGGCAGAGGCATACGAGGTGTTGAACAATCCTGAAAAACGTCAGCGATATGATCGTTATGGCCATCAGGGTGTCAATGGCGGCGGCTTCAGCGGTGGTGGAATGTCCATGGATGATATATTTTCTCAATTCAGCGATATTTTCGGTGGAGGAGGAAGTCCTTTTGACAGTTTCTTTGGAGGAGGTGGAGGTGGACGCTCCCGGGGCAGACGGAAAGGTTCTAATCTGAGAATAAAAATTAAACTCACCTTGGAAGAAGTTGCCCAGGGGGTAGAAAAAAAGATCAAGGTAAAACGATATGTTTCCTGTAGCACCTGTGGTGGCAACGGATCAAAAAATGGCACCTCACTTCAAACATGTAGTTCGTGTGGTGGTTCAGGCCAGGTAAGAAAGGTGGTAAATACTATGCTAGGACAGATGGTTTCTGCCAGCACTTGTCCACTTTGTAATGGTGAAGGTCAAATTGTATCTCAAAACTGTACTACATGTCAAGGTGAAGGTCGTATGCTTGAAGAGGAAATCATTCCAATCAAAATTCCGGCAGGTGTAAGCGAAGGTATGCAGTTGTCGATGTCAGGAAAAGGGAATGTTCCAAAAAGAGGAGGTGTACCCGGAGATCTTTTGATTGTAGTTGAGGAACAAGAAGATGATACCCTGAAAAGAGATGGCAATAACATAATCTATGATCTTTACCTCAACTTTGTTGATGCCGCTTTAGGTACCAGCATTGAAGTACCTACTATTGATGGAAAAGTGAAAATTAAAATTGATGCGGGTACACAAAGTGGAAAAATTCTGCGATTAAGAGGAAAAGGCATCAGAGATATCAATGGTTATGGAAGTGGCGACCAGTTGATTCATTTGAATGTATGGACCCCTAAAAATTTATCCCGGGAAGAAAAGGAAATTCTGGAAAAATTGAAAGGTTCACCTAATTTCGACCCATCGCCAGGCAAGGGCGAAAAAGGATTTTTCGATAAAATGAAGGAGTTTTTTTAGAAATATGTTAATAATGCGGGTTTTAAATTTAATTTATTATAAATTTGAAACCCCGTTAATTTATTCCACGTTATATCCTTCATGTGGAAATGGGTAAATTTTACACTTCTAATAATACTTCTAAATAATAATGCATGGGGGCAAATGAAAGAGTTTTTTGCCATTCCCAACAATGACCAATTTGATAGAATAAATGTTACCCTAACCGCAACTTCTGGCAGATGTTCCATTTTACCCTCTCCCCATCGGGATATACTTAACATTTACGGCCAGGAAGACCAGAAAACATATCAGCCAAATTTTCAAAGTGAGATTGTTGGTCGTATCCAACATGTCAATTTTGATGTCAGCAACAGTCAAGATGCCGGGATGGGCAAGGCACTTTCAAGCAGAATTTTAGGTAACGGGGTGTGTAAAAACAACAACTGGAATATTTTCCTTTCCGATTCCAAACCCCTGAGTCTAAATTTGAATTACGCAGTTGGTGAAGCAGATGTGAACCTTTCGGGGCTTCCGGTAGAAAACCTCAAAATCAATACAGGAAATGCAAATGTCAGAATAGGGTATCATGAGAATATTTATAATCCTGTAAGTATGGACTCCCTCTACGTAAAGGTAGATATGGGATCATTGCACCTCCAACAAATCAACCTAACAAAAGCTAAAATGATATTTGCAGAAGTAGGTTTTGGTAAATTATATCTTGACTTTTCTAACCCACATATCATTTGTTCAAGCAATGTTTCTGCACGAGTCGGGGCTGGTAGTATGGAGATTTATCTTGCCAAAAAAGAACTTCCCATCATGATCAAACTTAACAACTCCCCGCTCTGTCATGTTAAAATCCCCAAATCCTTTAAAAAAATAAATAAAAACACCTACGCGAATAGTAAATATAAGCCAGGAGCTGATCACACTATCATCTTTGATCTAGAAGTAACCATGGGGCATATTTCCTTCCACTATCAATAAAATCCATCATCTTTAATACTAAATATTCACCACTTATCCTGATTATATCGGGATTGTCATATTTTTTCTTGGTTTTTGTTTTCAATTCATTAATTTCGTGATATAAAACTAATTTCCAGAAGATGGGCATTTTAATTACAAAAAACATTTTTAAAAGCTATTCTAATCATGTAGCCTTGCAGGATATCAGTATATCCGTGCCGCAACAATCTATTTTTGGGCTGTTAGGTCCCAACGGAGCAGGAAAAACTACCTTGATCAGAATCATTAACCAAATCATCACTTCAGATAAAGGGGAAGTTTATTTCAATGGGCAAAATTTGCATGCTAAACATGTGGAAAAAATAGGATATCTTCCCGAAGAGCGGGGCTTGTATAAAAAAATGAAAGTAGGGGAACATCTGTTGTACCTTGGCCAATTGAAGGGATTGAGCAGGAAGGATGCTTTTCAAAAAATTAAACTGTGGTTTGAGAAACTTGAAATCACCGGTTGGTGGAACAAAAATATCGAAGACCTTTCGAAAGGGATGCAGCAAAAAATCCAGTTTATAGCTACTGTACTGCATGAGCCACCATTGTTGATCCTTGATGAGCCTTTTAGTGGTTTCGATCCTGTAAATGCCAATCTAATAGTTGAACAAATCCTGGATCTTCGCAAAAATGGCAGCACCATCATCTTTTCTACGCACAGAATGGAATCCGTAGAGGAATTATGTGACCATATTGCATTGATCAATAAATCAAAACTGATATTGACAGGTACAAAAAAAGAAATAAAAGATACTTTCAGGGCAAATACCTATGTTATCGAGCATAAAAAGGACATTACAGCATTATCAACTGGTTTTGAATTACTAGATAAGATTTCTCTTGAGGAAAATTTTTTCCGGACAACCATCAAAATCAATAATGGCAATAACCCCAATGCTCTAATAAAAGAATTTGTCGATAAAGTAGAGATCCATTCGTTTGTGGAGAAAATTCCAAGTATGAATGATATATTTATTGCTAAAGTAAAGGAAGAACATGAATAAGATATTTTTAATTATCAGCAGGGAATTTTTAACCCGTGTCAGGAAGAAATCATTCATCATCATGACTGTTCTGGGTCCGCTGCTTTTTGCAGCTGTAATGGTGTTGCCAGTGTGGTTGGCGACCAGGGACAGCAGTAATGTGAAAACCGTTGAAGTGGTAGATAAAAGTGGCATGTTTGTCAATAAACTGGAAAACACACCCAACCTTCAATTCCACTTTATCAACATGGAACCTTCCGAAGTGGTTGATTATACGTTGGGAAGTCCTCATTATGGTGTGTTATTGATCAATGATATAGACCTTGATCATCCCAGTGTGGTATTCTATTCCAAAAGCAATGTAAGCCTTGAAATAAAAGAAAACATCAGGCGGATTCTCAACCGTGAAATCGAAAATGTAAAATTGAATAATTCAGGAATTAACCGGGAAACCCTTGATCAAATTCGGACCAATGTTTCTGTTCAATCCAATGTGGTTTCAGTGAGTGGTGAAAAAAGTGGAAATGCCGAAGCTGCCACTATTGTAGGTTATATCAGTGCTTTCCTGATCTACATGTTCATATTTATATTTGGGGCGCAGGTGATGCGTGGTGTATTGGAAGAAAAAACCACGCGTATTGTCGAGGTGATCATTTCATCAGTCCGGCCATTCCAGCTTATGATGGGTAAGATCATCGGGGTCGCATCTGTTGGTGTAGCCCAATTTCTGTTATGGATTATATTGACCACTGCCATAGTTTTTGGTGTGAGGGGATTTTTTGGATTGAATGAGCTGTCACAAATGCAGGATCAGGCTACAACCACTACCATGTCGGCTGAACGAATGGAAACGGCTGAAAACTTGCAGGGCTTTTTTGATGCCATGAACTCCGTACCTATCTCAACGGTAGTGATCGGATTTATATTTTTCTTTTTGGGGGGATACTTCCTTTATGGGGCTTTGTTTGCTGCTGTAGGCTCTGCCAGCGATACCGATACCGATACACAACAATTTATGTTGCCCATCACAATCCCGCTCATCCTTTCCATAGTCATGTTAAGTGCCGTGTTAAAGGAACCAGATGGCAATCTTGCTTTTTGGTTGTCGATGATCCCGTTTACATCACCTGTGATCATGATGATGCGAATACCATTTGTAGTACCCACCTGGCAAATTTTGCTTTCCATGTCACTATTGATTCTAGGCTTCATTTTCACCACTTGGATGGCGGGAAAGATTTACCGTATCGGAGTGTTGATCCATGGCTCTAAAGTGAATTACAGGATTTTGTGGAAATGGCTGTTTATTAAAAATTAATAATATCCTGTCAGGTATTCCAAAAGGATAAATAAGGCATTTTGATAGTAGGTTCAAAATGCCTTATTTTTATTTATGCATAAAATTTTTCATATACTATGAATTAATTTTATAAGTTTATAATCAATATGGCACAACCTCGCAAAAAGGTCTTTAATTACCGGCAGATATATCAGGAATCTGGACGTAGTAAATGGTTTATGTTGATCTTCGCAAGCATTATCAGCATTGCCTCCATATATTACACCAATGCCATAGTGATGAAGCTTCGGGAAAGAGAACGGCATTTTATTGAATTAACTGCCCGATCCATTGAATATGCGGCCAGTGAAGATGGCCAGAATCTGCTTTTTATTTTGCAGGAGTTCATGATACCCAACAATTCCATTCCTTTTATACTTACCGATGGTGCCAACAGGCCAATAGATTATCGGAACATCACCCTGGATCCTGATTTTACAGAAAGGCAGCAATTGGAATATCTTCAAAAGGAAGTGGAAAAGATGCGTAAGGAGCATGGGGCCATCCGTATTGTTTTTAGAAATGCAATGGGTGAAGTCTCAGACTATCAATACATTTATTATAAAAATTCACAACTACTGACACAATTGAAATATTATCCTCATGTTCAATTGCTCATAATTTCCATTTTCGGTTTGCTGGCATATATGGCATTTAGTTATTCCAGAACCGCAGAACAGAACCGTTTGTGGGTGGGCCTAGCCAAAGAAACCGCCCACCAATTAGGTACACCTTTATCCTCATTGATGGCATGGTTGGAATATCTTAAAACACAACCTGAATTGAAAGACCAGGAAATAGTGACCGAACTGGACAAAGACATCCAACGTTTGGAAATGATTACCGCTCGATTTTCAAACATTGGCTCTGTGCCCATTTTGAACCACGAAAAATTATATGACACCATACATTCTACCATCAATTACTTACAGCGGCGGATATCGTCAAAAGTATTGATAAGCATTGATTCAAGACCAATTGACATCAGGGCAAGGATAAATAAGCCATTGTTTGAATGGGTAGTGGAAAACACGATTAAAAATGCAGTAGACGCCATGGGAGGGGCAGGAAAAATTGACATCCAAATCAGGCACAGCGCTCATGATGAGGTAGTGATCGATATCACCGATTCAGGCAAGGGGATTCCTAAATCAAAAATCAAAGATATATTTAAACCGGGTTTTACCACAAAGTCCCGAGGCTGGGGGCTTGGCCTTACACTCGCAAAGAGGATAATAGAGAATTATCATGAGGGTGAAATTTTTGTAAAAAATACTGAAATAAATGTGGGTACTACTTTTCGCATCATACTGAAGGGGTAATTATATCTTTTTTCGGGTGAGTCAGGTAGCAAAATTTTCTCATCATGGTAGAAATAATAGGTTAAAATTTTTAACTTTGCAGAACTTTTAACAGTAGGCATATTTTAATTTTTTTAATTCGTGTTGCAATCTAAACAAATAACGATTCTATGATTCTTAAAGGCAAAATTGTCCAGGTAATCGGCCCGGTAGTGGATGTTCTCTTTGACCTTGAACAAGGGAAATTACCAAGTATACTTGATGCGTTGGAAGTGGTAAAGGAAGATGGCGATAAAGTAGTTTTAGAGTGCCAACGGCATCTTGGTGAAGATCGGGTAAGAACAATTGCTATGGACAGCACCGATGGTTTAAAAAGAGGATTGGAAGTAATTGCAACAGGCCAACCTATTACCATGCCTGCAGGCCCTGATATTAAAGGAAGGCTTTTCAATGTGATTGGTGAAGCAATTGATGGGATGCCTCAGCCTGAAGTTAAAGATCGGTTGCCCATACACCGGGCAGCACCGAAATATGCAGATTTATCCACTTCTTCAGAAGTACTATATACCGGTATCAAAGTAATTGACTTGATTGAGCCATACGTGAAAGGTGGAAAAATCGGTCTTTTTGGAGGTGCAGGAGTAGGTAAAACAGTTTTGATCATGGAATTGATCAATAATATAGCCATTGCTTATTCTGGTTTATCGGTTTTTGCAGGAGTAGGGGAGAGAACCAGGGAAGGAAATGACTTATTAAGGGAAATGATCGGCTCAGGGGTAATTAACTATGGCGATGCTTTTCTCAAGGATATGGAAGCAGGGGGTTGGGACCTTTCCAAAGTAGATAAAAATGCTTTAGAGGAATCGAAAATTGCATTGGTGTTCGGACAAATGAACGAACCTCCGGGAGCTAGGGCAAGAGTGGCCTTGTCCGGACTCACGGTAGCTGAATATTTCCGTGATGGCGGTGGATCAGGCCAGGGAAGGGACATCTTATTTTTTATAGATAATATATTTAGATTTACACAAGCGGGTTCGGAAGTTTCTGCACTTCTAGGCCGTATGCCTTCAGCTGTAGGTTACCAGCCTACCTTGGCTACAGAAATGGGTGAGATGCAGGAACGTATTACCTCAACTAAATATGGGTCTATTACCTCTGTACAAGCAGTATATGTGCCTGCAGATGATTTAACTGACCCTGCTCCGGCTACTACATTTGCACACTTGGATGCAACAACCGTATTGTCCAGAAAAATTGCAGAGCTAGGGATCTATCCTGCTGTTGATCCTTTGGATTCTACCTCAAGAATTCTCAGTGCAGAAATATTGGGTGATGATCATTATAATACCGCACAAAGAGTAAAACATATCCTGCAACGCTACAAAGAATTGCAGGATATCATTGCAATTCTGGGAATGGACGAATTGTCAGAAGATGATAAACTAACAGTAAACCGGGCAAGACGTGTTCAAAGATTTTTATCCCAGCCTTTCCATGTTGCCGAAGGGTTTACAGGAATTCCAGGGGTGCTAGTAGATATCAAAGATACCATCCGCGGTTTTAATATGATCATGGATGGTGAACTCGATTATCTTCCAGAGACTGCTTTCAACTTAGTGGGTTCAATAGAAGATGCTATTAGCAAAGGTGAAAAATTATTGGCCGAATCCAGATAGATATGTACTTGGAAATTATAGCACCTGACAAAAAAATATTTGAAGGATATGTTGAATCAGCTACCTTCCCGGGATCAAAAGGTTCTTTCCAGGTGTTAAGAAACCATGCCCCTATCATCAGTTCTCTTGAAGAGGGGGTTATTAAATATAAGGACGAAACCAGTGAACATCAAATCAGAATATCTGGGGGTGTAGTAG
>JAEWLI010000027.1 GCA_023393375.1 Bacteroidota bacterium | reverse complement strand
AATAAATCACCTTTGGAGGTATTGAGGAAAGAAGGATAGGGTTTCAGATTTATAATTTGTTATTCAGATTCAGAAATTCCTGTTTTAGCACCCAGAATTTCTCGCCGGGTAAAACCAAATGGGATATTATACGCTTATTAATTGAAAAAAAAATAGATTATTGTCCAATTCCAAAGTTTTCGATCGTCAATACTATGAACATTTATTTTTTATTCATTAAAAACAAAAGATATGAAAGATTTTATGATGCTGTTTCACAGCGAGCCTGATCCCAATTTTAATCCTACTCCTGATCAAATTCAAAAGGAGATAAAAGAATGGCAAGATTGGATGGGAGGAATTGGTGCCCAGGGAAAACTCAAGCATCCTGGTGAAGCACTTGGATTTGAAGGAAAAACAATGCATGCCGATGGCTCCATTACAGATGGCCCATATGCAGAACTGAAAGAAATTGTCGGAGGTTTTATGATTGTATCAGCTGAATCCATTGAAGAAGCCATTAAACTTGGCAATGGCTGTCCTGTATTAAGCAGTGGAGGGAAAGTGGAAGTTAGGGATATTATGATTTTTGATGGCATGTAGCATTCTGTAGAACCGACAATTAAATCCACATGGAAGACAAGAAATTGTCCGAAATATTTAAATCAGAGTACAGCAACTTGATTGCTGTACTCTGCAATTATTATAGGTTAAATGACTTGCAATTAGCTGAAGATATAGTATCTGATACTTTTGTCAGAGCCATGAAAGTCTGGTCACATAAAGGTATTCCGGATTCTCCCAAAGCCTGGCTCAGAAAGGTAGCACAAAATTTGTTGATCGAGCATTATCGGAGAAAAAAAACCTTTGAAGAAAAAATTGTCCCTCACTTTGTTGATCCGGCTCAACAAATCAGCAACATAGATATTACCAAAGAAATAATTGAAGATAGTCAACTTAGGATGATATTTGTGCTCTGTGATCCGGAATTGAACAGAGAATCTCAACTTTGTATCACGTTAAGAATATTATGTAGTTTTAATATTGAAGAAATAGCCAGAGCTCTATTGTCAAATAAAGAAACAATCAATAAAAAGTTATATAGAGCGAAAAATGCGATCAAACAAAGAAACCGCTTTGAAACAAACCTTACTAAAGCACAATATCTGGATAGGCTCGATAATGTCCTTAGAGTTATTTATTTAATATTTAACGAAGGGTACTATAGTAGTGTCAATGAACAAAATATCAGACATGAAATTTGTTGGGAAGCCATGCGACTCTGTATTTTTTTATCAGATCAAAAAATATTCCCCCAACAAAAAATTTATGCGCTATTGGCCTTAATGTGTTTCCATGCTTCCAGATTAGACGCACGGACATCCGGAGAAACCGGTGATCTATTGTACGAGGAGCAGGACAAAAATAAATGGAATAAAGAACTGATTGAAACAGGAAAGAAATACTTATACCTCTCTTCTACAGGAAAACTGGTGACAAAATACCATCTTGAAGCTGCAATTGCCTATTGGCATACCGTAGACTCCAATGACAAATGGAATAATATATTGCAGTTATATAATAAATTACTTACCATAGAATATTCACCCATCATTGCTTTGAATCGGACCTATGCGCTTGCAAAGGCGAATTCTTCGGTCGAAGCTATTCATGAAGCCCATAAACTGGAATTAAAAGATAACCACTACTATTATTGCTTACTGGCTGAACTTTATCGAATGAATAACAATACTAAAAAAGAAATAGAATATCTAAATATGGCAATTGGACTTGCAAATAAGAAAAATGAGAAAGAATTAATCAAGGCTAAATTGTCAAAAGCACACCGGTAATACTTTGGAAAAATGTATATGCAAAATGACAGCTCTGGTTTTAAATATTTATATTAATATATCTAAGTCCTGTCTTTGGTGATAAAATCACCTTTCTCTAAAATCCTGCAAACGAGAACTATGGGGGTGGAGGTTTGTAGCTAATCAGTACTATGTAATACGTAAAAAATTCAATTATTTAACAGCTGGTTAGTTGCCATCCAAATTTGTGATATTAAATGAAAGTGTGGTATTATTAGAATAATATTCAAAAATTTTGTAATCAGTGCAGTCATTTTCAATAATCAGTGTAGTGATTCTTTAAAATCACTGCACTGAATAGATCAAGTCAGTGCAGTGAATGGAGCAAATCACTGCACTGAATCAAGCAAGTCACTACTGTGATTTTGGTAAACCAGGACACTCATTTAAAACGATCCATATTTTAATTAAAATAATTTAATTTATAACATAAAAAAATCGTAAATTAACTTGTCGAGTGAATAATGAAATAGTTTTAGTTATTCAGTGGGACAATTATTTTTATGACGAATTATCTTTTGCTTACAAATTCCTGATGATTATTTCTCGCTTATCGTCCTCGTTTGCAACGAGGATGTCCGAGAAGTGCGATTGTATCGCACTATATAACCACCACCTTTACCAATCCCTTCCCTCCGGCATAATCAATGGCACTGCTGTAGATGTAATGTGCCGGAATATCTACCAATCCTGCACGAACAGGATTGTTATGCACATAATCGATTTTTTCCATCATGTCGATATCAGTAAGGTCAATAGCATGGTTATCGTCTTTCCATATTTTATAGTTCTCGGCACGCCTTGTTCTTTTAGCTTCAAAGCCAAACTTGTCGAGCAGCCACTCCCTTCTGCTTTCAGGAATTTCCATGATGGTATCGGCGATTTTTTTTGAGGTAAATTTCTTAAAGTCACGCAGAAAAGCGGACATTTCTCCAGGAGGTTCACATCTTACTACCAGATGAACATGGTTACTCATGATCACCCAAGAATAAACAATTAAATGCTTTTGCTCTATGCAATAGTTGAGGGACTGCACAACAATATCCCTATAGTCCTTTCTGGTGAACAAATCGATCCAATGCACAATGGTACAAGTAAGAAAATAAGGATTATGCTGATCGGTGATTCGGTACCTGTCTCCGGACATTGATTTTTAATGTTTTTAATTCTGATTATAAATATACTTATAATGATATAATATCTTTGGCGATAAAATCGCCTTTCTCTAAAATCCTCGTTGCAAACGAGGACTATGGAGGGGACTCAAACTCAGCCGTTATTTTTCATTCCGCTAACTGGCCGAGACAAACCCAACCGTCAGTTTTCATTCCACCTACTTGCGGACTCAAACTCAGCCGTCAGTTTTCATTCCGCCAATTGGCGAAGTCAAAACCAGCCGCTAATTTTCATTCCTCCAACTCTTGGAGACAAACCCAACCGTTATTTTTCATTCCGCTAACTTGCGGAGACAAAACCAGTTGTTAATTTTCGTTCCGCCAACTCCTCGCTTATCGTCCTCGTTTGCAACGAGGATGTCCGAGAAGTGCGATTGTATCGCATTATATAACCACCACCTTTACCAATCCCTTTCCCTCCGGCATAATCAATGGCACTGCTGTAGAT
>JAEWLI010000025.1 GCA_023393375.1 Bacteroidota bacterium | reverse complement strand
ACCCTACACTGCTTTACTGTCAAGGAGGCCCTCAAAGTGCTGTAAGCCAGTTTTTTTCATACAGATGGAATT
Source organism: Bacteroidota bacterium (assembly GCA_023393375.1). GTDB lineage: Bacteria > Bacteroidota > Bacteroidia > Cytophagales > Cyclobacteriaceae > JAEWLI01. The sequence continues at coordinate 3,422 of JAEWLI010000025.1, read as the reverse complement.
TTCAATTGATGGCTGCCAATGGTTATATTGTGGTCGCACCTAACCGAAGAGGTTTACCTACTTTTGGTCAGGAGTGGAACGATCAGATTTCCGGTGATTGGGGTGGTCAGGCGATGCAGGATTATTTAGCGGCTATTGACGATGTGGCCAAAGAACCTTATGTGGATAATGATCGATTAGGGGCTGTTGGTGCAAGCTATGGCGGATATTCTGTTTACTATTTGGCCGGAATACATGAAAAAAGATTTAAGGCATTTATTTCTCATTGCGGATTGTTTAATTTGGAAAGCTGGTATGCATCTACCGAAGAGATGTTTTTTGCCAATTGGGATGTGGGAGGCCCCTATTGGGAAGACCCGCAACCAGAAAGTTATCAGAAATTCTCACCACATTCATTAGTTGGCAATTGGGATACCCCCATATTGGTAATTCATGGTGAAAAGGATTTTAGGGTACCGATCAATCAGGGAATTGAAGCATACAATGCGGCACAACTTCAAGATATTCCAAGTAGATTTTTATATTTCCCCAATGAAGGGCATTGGGTTTTGCAGCCTCAAAATGGTGTATTATGGCACCGGGTATTTTTTGAATGGTTGGATAATCATTTAAAACAAGAATAGATTAAAAAAACATAGGTATGGAGTAATATACTCCTTACCTTTTTTAGCCTTTTATAAAAAATTTATCATGAATGAAATAACAGTTGAATGGAACACCTTTCTTGAAATGGCAATTGGATATTTACCCAGTGTATTGCTCGCCATTGTCACTTTGTTAATTGGTATCTGGATAATAAAAAAAGTAATCAGAACGCTTAAAAAAATATTTGAGAACCGAAAATTTGACCCCTCTCTTATTCCTTTTTTATCCTCCCTTATTTCTGCTGCCCTTTATGTAATGCTGTTTATAAGTGTGGCATCTATGGTGGGTATTGCTACTACTTCTTTTATCGCAGTATTGGGAGCAGCAGGGCTTGCCATTGGTCTGGCTTTGCAGGGTAGTTTAGCCAATTTTGCTGGCGGGGTGCTGATTTTAATGTTTAAACCATTTAAGGTATTGGATGTCATTGAGGCACAAGGTGTAATTGCTCAGGTTACAGAAATTCAGATATTCCACACTATATTAAAAACTTATGACAATAAAGTTATCATCATCCCCAATGGCATTTTGTCAAATGATAAAATTATCAATTATTCTACTGAGAGTACACGGAAAGTAGAATGGGTATTTAGAATAAGTTATGATGACGATGTAGATAAAGCTAAAAACATTATTTTACAATTAATCAACGCCGATGAGCGGATACTTGACAAAAATGAGCCTTGGATTAAGTTGGCAGCTTTTGGTGACAGTTCTGTAAACATAAAAGTAAGGACATTGGTAAATAGCCCTGATTATTGGGATGTGTTTTTTGACATGAATGAAAATGTGAAAAAATCTTTCGACAGGGAAGGTATCACCATACCATTTCCACAACGCGAGGTGCATTTGTACCCTGCTCCCTCTACTAAATAAATCAAATTATTATATATCATGAAAAAATTAATTCTATTATTTGCCATATTCCTTCTTCCTTTTACAGCATTTTGTCAGGAAGATACGCTTTGGAGATATACTTTGCAAACCGGACTTAATTTTAACCAGTCTTCTTTCAATTCAAATTGGATGGGGGGAGGTGTCAATTCCATCTCTCTTGGCTCATTTTTTAATTATCTGCTGAAATTCGAGAATGATAAGGTTGAATGGCTAAATGAAATTGACTTGCGCTATGGTATAAGTAAAAATGAAAATGAAACTTCAAAAAAGACCTCAGACAGGATATTTTTGGATTCAAAATATGGTGTGAAATTAAATGATAATTGGCGATTATTTGCTTCGTTAAATTTTACAACCCAGTTTTCAGCAGGTTATGAATATGGCGACGAAGGGGCAAGAGCTGCAAAAATATCTGACTTCATGGCTCCCGGGTATTTAACTTCTTCATGGGGTTTGGAATATAAACCCGTCGATTATTTTTGGTTAAGAATTGGCCCCTTTTCTCCAAGAATCACTTTTGTGACAGAAGAAGAGCTTCAGGGAAATTTTGGGGTTGCCCCTGGTGAATCGATCAGATATGAATGGCTGGCTTTTCAATTGGTGAGCGAATTCAACAAAACATTGAATGATAACCTCACCATGAAAGCACGGTATGATTTTTTTGCAAATTATGAAGAATTCCAGGCGAAAAAATTTGACCACCGCCTGGAAGTGATGTTTACTTCAGCCGTGACTAAATTGATAAATGTAAATTTGGGAAGTATTTTGATGTATGATATTGATCAGATAGACGGTGTTCAATTGAGTCAGACGTTAGCGGTGGGTTTGCAGTACCGCATAAGCACGATGAAGAAATAAAGTATATGTTTAGTCTTGAATGGGTGAATCACCAATTCTGCTTTTTAAGAAGAATATTTTGTCAGCCCTTTCAAAAGAATAGACATGATGGTTATTTTCAATATATTCATATACAGCTAATGCAGTGATCAAAAGGTCTGGAGCCTTTTGATCCTGTTTATAAGCCAATATTTCACTTTCTGCATTGATTAAATCAGCTATTAGTTCCATTTTGGTATAATCGTAACCTTGTCTCTCCAACTCCTGGACTAATTCTCCCGGTTTCATTTGTAGCATTTTCTGATGATCGGCTTTTAAAAGCTGATAACCTTTTTCCAGCCATTTTTCAGCTTCTTCAGGTTTTCCTTCTTTAAGCAAGCTCATTACTTTAGCTATAAACCTGATCATCTCCTCAACCATTCGAAGGATATAATCTTTTTTATACATGTTGCTCTGTTATATGATCAAAGGCTCATCTTTTCCTTAAATTTGGCCGCCTGCCTTCTACTTACTTCTACTTTTTCCCCGCCTTTTAGTTTTACCATTAGCCCACCGTTGAACCAAGGCTCTATGTTATCAATCCAACTGAGATTGATAATGTGCTTTCTGCTCGCTCTAAAGAACACATTTTCATCAAGCCGTTCGTCTAGCGCGTTTAGAGATTTATGGATCATGGGACGAAAAGTATCAAAATATATTTTAATATAGTTTCCATCAGATTCAAACAGCCTGATTTTTTCCAGCTTCACAAACCAGCATTTATCACCATCCTTTACAAACACCTGGTCATTCAAACCCAGTTTTTTGTTATCAGGATTGATAATCTCCTCTTCTTCTTCAAAAACTTCTTTTTTAAGCTTCCCAATACTTTCTTTTAAACGCTCAGCCTGAACCGGTTTTAACAAATAATCAAGTGCGTTCACCCGAAAAGCATTTATGGCATATTCATCGTATGCGGTTGTAAATATTACTTTAGGTGTTTTTTCGAGCATACCCAATAAATCGAAGCCGGTTTTGCCGGGCATCTGGATATCAAGGAATATAAC
>JAEWLI010000003.1 GCA_023393375.1 Bacteroidota bacterium | reverse complement strand
TTGGAATGGCAACCTGATTTTCACCAAACCAACTAACGAATTTCATATAAGCATCGAGCATGGGGCTCCTGTCTTCCTGAAGCTCCCGGGTGAATTCAGCTTCAAATTCGGCAGGTGAATAAAAAACTATGATACCAGTGATAACCAGAAAAAGTACAAACAAAATCGCCAACAGATAAATGGACAGTTTCTTTAAGGGAATTTTTTGAAGAATTTTTTTCAGCTTTTGATTTAGCAGGTTAATATCAATATCCATATAAAATAAAATGTAAAGGTTTTGCCGTATTATTCTTTCGACCGTATATATTAAGTATTTTAGTCAAAAATTGTTAAATGCCAGGCAAGTTCAGGGATATATTAAGTTTTATTTCCAGGCTCAATACCCAGAAAATGGGTAATGGGTTGAAGCTGGTGGGAAGCTTCTATTTATCCAGATTAAAAAGAAAACCATATGTAGCCGGATTACCTGCCAGTATTTCTATCGAACCCACTACCTCGTGCAACCTACGTTGCCCTCAATGTCCAAGTGGATTGCGATCATTTTCAAGACCTACCGGTATGATCGATCCGGATGTATTTAAAAAAGCAATTGATGAATTGAGTGGTGTATTATGCTTCCTGAATTTTTATTTCCAGGGTGAGCCCTATTTGCATCCCCAATTTACCGAAATGGTCGCCTATGCTGAGTCAAAAGGAATTTATACAGCCACTTCCACCAATGCACATTACCTCACACCACAAAATGCTGAAAAGACCGTACAATCTCAACTGAGCCGGCTGGTGATTTCTCTCGATGGACTTGATCAGGATACCTATGAAAAATATCGAGTAGGGGGAAGTCTGGATAAAGTATTATCAGGAATTAAGAATTTGGTAGCAGCCAAAAAAAAGTTGAAAAGTAAAAAACCATATATCATCATTCAATATTTGGTGATGAAACACAATGAAAATGAAGCCCGACAGGTAAAAAAACTGGTGAAAGAACTCGGAGCAAATGAAGCCAGATATAAAACAGTGCAAATATATGATTATGAGAATGGTTCTGAACTTCTACCTGAAAATGAACATCGCTCCCGGTATCAAAAAGATAGCAACGGGAAATACCAAATAAAAAATAAACTTTACAATCACTGCTGGAAGATGTGGCATTCATCGGTGATCGCATGGGACGGCAGAGTAGTACCATGCTGCTTTGATAAAGATGCGAAATACAAGTTGGGCAGTATTGCCGATCATTCTTTTGCTGATGTGTGGCAAGGTAGTGCGTATCAGGATTTTAGAAAAAACCTTTTTATTTCCCGAAAGAGCATAGATATTTGCCAGAATTGTACCGAAGGGACAAAGGTTTGGATCTGATAAAACCCTATGATCATGCAAGAACTTTATTATTTTCTTAATCACCGTATTATTAAAGCAAGTGAAGCCAATATTTCCATTCGGGATATATCAGTACTTCGCGGGTTTGGTATTTTTGATTTTTTTCGGACGCAAAACGGAAGACCGTTTCTGATCGATGATTACCTCGATCGGTTTACCAACTCAGCAAAATTGATTGGTTTACCATTACATTTATCTAAAAGTGAAATCAAATCAATGGTAAGTGATCTCCTGAAAAAAAATCAAATACAGGAAGCCGGAATCAGGCTGATACTTACCGGAGGGGAATCACCCAATGCATTTATTCCTACCACACCAAATTTTGCCATACTGATCGAGAATCTTCATTGGCCTTCAAAGGAATGGTTTGAGAAAGGCATAAAACTGATTACATATAATTATCAGCGGGAATTCAGTCAGATAAAAACCACCAACTATCTCACGGCCATTCTATTACAGGAAAGGATAAAATCAGAAGGTGCCATGGATGTATTGTATTGCCATGCTGATGAAATCAGGGAAGTGACAAGAAGTAATTTTTTCCTGATAAAAAACGGCGCCATCATCACACCCAATGAACATATCTTGTTTGGTATTACCAGAAAAAAAGTAATAGAAATTGCCAAATTGTATTATCCGTTAGAGGAGCGAACCGTAAGAAAAGAAGAAATCGAACAGGCCGATGAAAGTTTCATGACGGGAACCACGAAAAAGATAACGCCCGTAGTGAATATTGATGGCACATTAATAGGAAATGGTCAGCCAGGCAAAATCACCCGGCACTTAATGGAAATGTTTGAAAAATTTGAATCAGGTAATTAATCCTTGAATTTAATATCTTTTTGAAAGTACATCAAGAAATTCCACGAGGGTTTCCGATTCCATGTCCCAACCATTCTTCTCACCATAATTGACCTTCAGAAATTCCAGGGCTTCCTGAAAAGTAGGTTTATTCTCCAACTCATCTACTGCTGCCAGGAATTCTTCTGTTTTACCATTGAATAAATCATTGACAAACATGAAACGCTGGTTGATGGTGATGTGCCCTTTTATATTTTCAATTTTAACCTTTCTGTGTATATCCACGAGAGTGGGTTGGGGTTCCTGCAAGAACTGGTCATTTAATGTATAAAAATCACTTTTTTTATCAGGAGAAGTTTTCTTTTCAGAATACAAATAATCCATATTCAAGGGTTCTACTGCAGAAAACTGTGTGATATAACCATCAAAATCCTCCGGTGTTTCCTGGGTATTCTCCAGAGCTTCATTGAGAAACCGCATGCCTGTTTCCAGATCAAGCTCAGCTATTTGTCTTTTTTCAGCCTGGGCCATCACATCATTCAACATAAAACGGTTTATCTTCACAAATTTCACTTCTTCTTTTACATCTTTAATTGACCTTGATTTGACAAAAAATTCTGTCCTGTAAAAATCATAGGGAGAAAAAATAATTAATATTGCTTGCTGGACCGCTTTATTCAATACTGGTTTAAAATCATCTTTTGCTACTGATATGTGACGAGACAAAGTATTCATCAATTGATCAACTGCTTCTTGAACCTCCTCTGAAGCATAATCAAAATATGGACTTTTTATCTTTTTTATTTCTTCTTTCCACTTTTGAAAAATATTCATCATTACAAACAGGTTTACCTGTCTGATGTCAGTAATATTTAAAATCTCTTCCCCATTTATTTTATCCTTTTTTGAAAAAACCTTTTCGGTCAGTTTTTCTGAAAAAGCCCGGCTGTATTCTGAGATTCCCTGATAATTAATATTGCTCTCCATCTGAATTTTCGTTTCTTTTGTAAAGTTAAAAGCTTGAAATGTTTATTTAACTGTTTTGCGAGGTTTTTTATTATCTATAAACAGGCAATTCATGTACCAAACTTTTCAATATATTTTCGTTAACATAAGACGGTAATCATATGTTTTTTTCCCCTTCATACGATCATGGATTGCCAGAACTTGTAAACAGGGGCTGGTTAGAAGCCATATGCGGGCCCATGTTTTCAGGTAAAACCGAAGAGTTGATCAGAAGGCTGAACAGGGCGATAATTGCCGGACAAAAGGTGGAAATTTTCAAACCTTCCATCGATAAAAGATATGATAAGGAAAATGTGATTTCCCATAATAAAAACTCCATAAGGTCAACAGTAGTGAACTTTGCTGATGATATCTTATTGTTATCCGGGGAAAGCGATGTGATCGGTATTGATGAAGTTCAGTTTTTTGATGATCAGATCGTTCGTGTAGCCAATAAACTGGCAAATCAGGGAAAAAGGGTAATTATGGCAGGCCTGGATATTGACTTCGAAGGAAAACCATTTGGTCCGATGCCGATGTTATTAGCACATGCTGAATATGTAAGTAAGTTGCATGCCATCTGCGTAAAATGTGGTGCATTGGCTTCTTTTTCATATCGATTAAGCGATCAGATCAGCCAAATCCTGATAGGTGAAAAGGATTTTTATGAACCCAGATGCAGAAGGTGTTTTAATTTAGGAAAAAAAGCTATAAAAAGAATCTGACCGATAAAATGAAGCAGATATTTGTACTTTTTGTATTCACAACCATGTGTTTTCAGGCAAATAGCCAGACGGATATTCCTATCGGCGATTGGCGAACACATTTAAATTATTCACAGGCCAGACAAATCGCCATCACACCTGACCGTGTGTATTGTGCAACTGGTCATAGTGTTTTTTATGTTGATAAAGATGACAAAAGCTTTAATAAACTAACTAAAAAAGACGGACTGTCAGAAATAAGCATTTCCGCCATAAATTATGATCCTGTCACTCAGTTTCTTATTATGGGATCAGTAAGTGGGCATATGGATATGATCAGGGAAAACCAGATTTACGCCATCAACACAATTAAAAATGCAGCTTTACCTGTCTCAAAAACCATCAATCATATTACTTTTTATAATAGATACGCGTACATTTCAACTGATTTTGGAATTCCTGTGTTAGATCTGAATAAACAGGAAATCAGGGAAACCTATTTTCCGGGAACAGACGGAAACCCGGTAAGAATAAATGGTTCAGCCATTTTGAATGATTCTATATTTATTGCTACAGAACAAGGTTTAATGGCGGGTTCTTTAGATCCTCAGGTAAATCTTCTGGACTTCAGAAATTGGAAAAGATATTTTCCGGAGCATGGTGTACCTCAGGAAGATTTGAATTCAATCATTAATGTCCAAAACAGGATTTATACCGCATCAAATAGTTCGATATATCAATATCTGGATAACAGATGGGAGCAGCTAATAATTGACATTAATGAAGAAATCGTTTCTTTATCGGCTGCTGATCAAAATCTGTTGATCACTACCAAAACCAGCATTTATACATTATCATCCAGTCATGATTTGTCCTCTATTACTCATCCCTTGATTGATCAACCACAATATGTACTTCATGATGAGGATGGTGTTTATTGGATTGCTGATTTGGAGAATGGGTTATTGAAAGGTAAAAATGGTGATTTTACCAGCTTAGTTCCTTCCGGGCCAGCTGAAAACATCATTTACAAATTATTGAACATCCATAATAAAATGGTGGCTATTTCACGGGGCAGAGATGAAAATGGATCCTCATTAGGTAAAGCTGTAGGATTTTTTGTTTTTGAAAATGGGCAGTGGGTGAATTATTTACCAAAAGTAAAACCAGGCACAATTGAAATTCCTATAATAAGAGACCTGGTGGATATTAGTTACAACAGCGTTAATAATAAAACTTACTTTGCATCATTGACAGATGGTATATTGGAATGGCAGAGTGATGAATTTATTACTCTTAATTCATCCACACCTCAAACCACATTAAAATCTGCGGCCATTTCTGCTGTTGAAGCCGATCAGGATGGATCAGTTTGGATATTGAATTATAATCAAAGCCCTCCTTTACATACATTATCAGGTACAAATACCTGGACGTCATATTTCGTAAATGCGGCAACTTTAGCTACAGAAATCTTTATTTTTGATAATGGCGATAAATGGTTGTATGCTCCTAATGGATCAACCGGTGGAATAATCGTTTATAATGAGGAACAAAACCAGAACAGGGTTCTCACGACCAATAATTCCAATGGCAATTTACCATCTCATTCGGTCAATAAAATCGCTAAAGACCACTCAGGTTCCATATGGTTGGCTACCAGAAGTGGTGTTGCTTATATTTCTGACCCTTACCGTACGCTTTCTGAAGGTTCAAATGCTGTTTATCCTGTTTATGAAGGCCGCCGGTTACTATCAGGTGAAAATATTACCAGTATAGCCATTGATGCAGGAAACCGGAAATGGCTGTCTACCAATCAGGGGGTTTGGCTTTTTGATGAAACCGGCGAGGTACTGATTCATCATTTTACTACCGACAATAGTCCGTTGCTTTCAAATAACATTTATGACATTGTCATCAACCACAGCAACGGAGAAGTATTTGTAGCTACAGATCAGGGATTGGTTTCATTTAGAGGTTCCGCTACATCACCTTCTCCAAATCATCATCAGGTGAAAATATTTCCTAACCCGGTAACGCCTGGATTTAATGGCGTGGTCGGTATTCAGGGACTTGTTGAAAATGCCGAAGTGAAAATCACGGACATTTCCGGAAAACTAATTTGGCAAACAATTTCCTCAGGAGGCACTGCAACCTGGAAAGTAACTGATTATAACGGCCGAAGAGCGGCATCAGGAGTTTACCTGGTATTTAGTTCCGATGAAAGCGGAAGCGAAACCTATGTAGGAAAAATAGCCGTAATCAACTGATGGCGGCACTACACAAAACCCGGGGGATTGTCATCAACTATCTCAAATATGGAGAAACTTCTATCATCACACGGATATTTACAGAAACATTTGGCATTCAATCTTATATCATCAATGGCGTACGATCAAAAAAACCCCGATTCAGTATATCCTTTTTTCAGCCCCTTTCCCTATTGAACCTGGTGGTGTATAAGAAAAAAAATGCGAGTTTAAACCGAATATCAGAGGTGGAGTGTACCTCGTCTGCCTCCAGCATTTCAATCGATATTTATAAATCAGGTATCGCCATTTTTATATCAGAGATCCTCAGCAAAACCCTCAAAGAAGAAATGGAGGATCAAAGGCTTTTTCATTTTCTGAACCAATCTATTCAAATCCTGGACCAACTAAAAGGTGGTTATGAGAATTTCCATTTGCTATTCCTCATTAAATTCAGCCATTATCTTGGTTTTTCACCAATAAGTGGCACCGAAATATTATCACAGATTTACCAGCATATCGATCATGAAAGCCTGGAAGAGGTGAAATACTTTGACCAGCTCATTGATGCGGATTTTTCAGATCACATTAAAATGAATGGAGATCTAAGAAGGCAACTCCTGGAAGATCTAATCAGATATTATCAAATTCATATTGAGAATTTTGGTGTAGTGCGTTCTATGGATGTGCTAAGAGAGGTGATGAGATAATATTGCTGAAAATTTTTCCTTCAGATTAGGGACTTAGTTGCTTGCCTAAAAAATTTTAGCCTACCGATTAAGGACTGGTTTGCCTGCCTAAAAATTTTAGCCTGCCTATAAAGAACTGAATTATCTGCTTAAAAAATTTTAGGCTGCCGATGAAGAACCAATTTACCTGCCTAAAAAATTTTAACCTACCGATTAAGGACTGAATTACCCGCCTAAAAAATTTTAGACTGCCTATAAAGAACTGAATTATCTGCCTAAAAAATTTTAGACTGCCGATGAAGAACCAATTTATCTGCTTAAAAAATTTTAGCCTGCCGGTAAAGACTGATTTGCCCGCCTAAAAAATTTTAGCCTGCCTATAAAGAACCAATTTACCTGCATAAAAAATTTTAGACTGCCGATGAAGAACCAATTTACCTGCTTAAAAAAATTTAGCCTGACGATGAAGAATCAATTTACCTGCATAAAAAATTTTAGACTGACGGTAAAGGAATGAACAGGCTTTTGGATTGTATATTACCCACCTTACAAAGTCCTCATGGCAACTTTTGGTCTCCTTTAAAACACTCTTTGTATGTTTGCTGCACCTATTTATTGTATGGATGATTATTTCGCTTTTTGTATTCTCTTAACTAAAAAATAAAACCGGCCAGAATACCTGAAAAGACTATAAAAGGGGCCGGAATTCGCGTGAAGGTTAATAAACTAAAGGTAATGGCAATAATGGCGTAATTGATAAAATTCCCGGCAATTGGTTCGAACAATAAAATACCGGCTGTGATTACCATTCCCGAACTAACCGCCAGTATTCCTTCCAATGAGGCTTTTACAATCCTGTATTTTTTCAGTTCTTTCCAAAACCGGATGATAAAGAAGATCATAAATGTGCCGGGTAAAAATATTCCTACAGAAGAGAACAAAGCACCAAGTATTTGACCTCCCACCCCATATTCACGCATTGATAAGGCTCCAATATAAG
>JAEWLI010000095.1 GCA_023393375.1 Bacteroidota bacterium | reverse complement strand
GCACGGGGGCATGGACACTGGAATCAGGTCCCGGCACAGCCACCTTTGGTGCAGCCACTTCACCAACCTCCAATGTTAATGTATCCAATTATGGCAGTTATACCTTCCGCTGGACGGAGACCAATGGTACGTGCAGTGACCAAAAAGATATAGTAGTAATTTTTTATCAAACCCCTTCAATATTACCGGTAACCACATCAGAAACCATATGCAGTGGCGATCAACTTGATTTTAGATTTGCTAGCAACGTAACAGGAGCTACATTTACCTGGACGAGTGTCATTTCTCAAAACATTACAGGTAATACTTCTGAAACTATTGGCAGCAATACTATTCGGGATGTTCTGAAAAATAATGGAACTGATGTAGAATCGGTAACATATACAGTTACCGCTTATGGACCAGAACCTCTTTCTTGTGAGGGAGAGACACAAAACTATCTGGTGGGGGTCAATCCAACTGTGGACCAAAGCATAATCAATAACCTGCCGAAAATATGTAGTGGAGAAAAAATTGACATAGATTATTCTACTATTACGGAAAATGGGACTATCCGTGTAACGGGCAATTATCCGGCATCAATCATACCAGAAATAGGTTATAATAGTCAAATGTTAGGTGATGCAGGTAATATTTCCGAAAGTTTGAGTAATACAAGTGCATTTGATCAATTGGTAGAATACACCTTTACAGCAAGTGGCAATGGTTGTTCTGAATCAGTGTGGAAAACCCAAATAGTAGTTAAGCCTACACCAGTTTTATCGCTTAGTCCAATTTCGGAAGAATTATGTAGTAATTCCAATACAAACGTACTATTACATAGCATTCCATCGGCCAATGTATCTATTGAACTTACTGGTATTGTCAAGATAGGAGATGTTAATGGAAATGCTGAAGCAGGAACGGTTTATATTTCGGGTCAAAAAATAAAAGATCAGCTAGTAAACTCTTCAAATATTCAGTCTTCAATAATTTATACATTACAACCATCATTAAATGGTTGTTTGGGAGAAGAAAAAAGTACTACAGTTTTGATTAATCCAATTCCTGATGTTGATATCATTTCTTCTATACCTGTAATCTGTTATGATTCAGCTACCGAAATCAGCATTTCCAATCCAAATAATGTAGCTGGCACAACATTTTCATGGATAAATATAGCTGAAACAGGAATCTCCGGAGCTTCTGATGGAACCGGAAATGACATTCAGCAGGTATTGAGAAATAATTCAGCTACTGTAAAGAGTATTAAATATATTGTCACACCAACCGCTCCATCTGGATGTGTCGGGCCATCAAAAGAAGTGTCCGTACTTGTTAATACTTTAATTGTAGCCGATGCAGGTGTTGATCAGGATGCTTGTGAAGGGGCTGGTATTCAATTAGGTGGATCGCCCACTGCTTCCGGTGGGGTTGGATCTTATCAATACACCTGGGCAGGAGACTACCTTAACAATTCATCATATGCAAATCCAATTGTATCAGCTTCTCTTTCAGGTGTATATGATTATACCTTAATTGTGACCGATGGATACGGATGCAAATCGACTGAACAAAATGTATCCCTTGATGTGGCTGAAAAAGTAATTGTAACCATAGCCGCCGCAGAAGACTTTATTTGTGCAGATGGGATTATTGAACTCACAGGAAATATCAGTGGTGGCATTAGCACAGGAACATGGACAACCAATGGTGATGGTACTTTTAATAGTGCCACCGATCTAATCAATACCTATTATCCCGGAACAAATGATATTATAAACGGAAGTGTCAGATTAAGGCTAACTTCTGATGATCCGTTTGGTCCTTGTCAACCAGAATTTAAAGAGATCAATATCAGGATCAGCCCGGTTCTTTTTGCAAATGCCGGGGTAGACCGTTATGTATGTCAAGGTCAACATGTTCAGCTTGGAGGGAATCCCACAGCTTCAGGTGGTGATGGCTTTTATTCAATTGTATGGTCAGGCCCAGAAGGGTTCAGTTCAAACGTTTCAAATCCCAGTGTGATCCCCAATGTGATAGGTGAAAATATTTATAATGTTATTGTTTCCGATAATAAAGGATGTATATCAGAAACATCAACTGTAAAAATTACAGTAAATGAAAAAGCAACAGCTTCAGCTGGAGAGGATTTTGAGGTGTGTGAAAATGATCCCATCCTTTTAGAAGGGTTTATTGGAGGTGGTGCGAATAGTGGTGAATGGGTAATAGCCTCAGGTTATGGAGAAATTGTTAATCAGATAGTGTATGGTGACGGCAGGATAACAGCAGAATACATAATAGGCAACGAGGATAGGGGTGGATTTGTCTTTTTGAATCTTATTGCAGGTGATCCTGATGGAACTGGAAGTTCCGGCCCTTGTAGCAGTGAGGCCGATGACCTTATCATTCGTATTAATTTACTTCCTTTTGTTGAAATCCTGAATTTGCCCAATGAATGGGCTGTAAATGGTAATCCTATTGAATTGTATGGCAATCCGGTTGGCGGGAATTTTTCTGGTGATGGCATTGTGCCAGATACCAGGACTTTTGATCCAACATTAGCTGGTGATGGTCTTAAAACAGTAACTTATTCCTTTACCAATCCTACAACAGGTTGTTATAATGAAGTTTCAAAAGATATTCTCATTAATCCAACACCTGATGTGGAAATAATTGGCCTTGAGCCTTTATTCTGTTTCGATGATCCTGAAGTGATCCTGGCTGCTAATCCGGAAGGTGGAATTTGGAGTGGACCTGGTATTTCTTTTGGCCAGAATATTTTCCGTCCGAGAGTAGCGGGTGTAGGTGATCACAATATTATTTATACTTATACAGATGAAAACAATGTTACTGTGCAGGTAAACCAAATGGTAAGGGTGAATGCTGCACCTGAGCCCGGGTTTTTTGTTGATGCATCAAACGCCTGTGTTAGTAATAATATTCCATTTATAGATGAATCAAATCTACCCGGTATGGGTGTATTTAATGACTTTATAGAAACCTGGGAATGGGATTTTGGTGATGGACAAACAAGTGCAGTCCAAAACCCGTCACATATGTATCTTATAAACGGACAATATAGCCCAGGCAAGAAGTTTGTAACTTTAAAAGTCACGTCACATTTTGGTTGTTCCAATGCATTGGGTGAAGAAGTTGTAATTGGTTCCCTTCCTACAGCTGATTTTACAGTTATAAAAGTAACACATGGCGATATTACGTCATTTCAGGATAAATCAAAGGCTGGAAATCCTATGGTACCGACAGATGTGGTAACTACCTACCATTGGGATTTTGATGATAATGAGTCTACTTCCATCGAACAAAATCCAGAACATGTATACATGGACATTGGTCAGTATTTTGTAAAACTAAGTGTTGCCACAAATTATGGATGTTCTGACGATACGATCAAGAGAATAGATATTATCCCTTTGGTCTCCGATTTTCCATACTACCAGGATTTCGAAAATATTTCAGGCTGGGTAGCAGGAGCAAAGATAGGTTCTCCAATCAGCTGGGAGCAGGGTACACCAAATGGTAGTGTAATTAAAGGAGCATATTCAGGAAGCAATGCGTGGATTACTGGTCTTGATCAAATGTATGAAGAAAATGAGAAGTCTTATGTCAATGGACCAGCATTCGATTTGACCAAACTTGAACGTCCCATGTTGACGATGAAAATATGGTATCATTCACAAGATCAGTTTGATGGCGGAGTGGTTCAGTATTCCTACGATGGTGGTTTGACTTGGCAAAGATTGGGGGATAGGGACAAAGGCCTTAATTGGTATAATTTTGGGCCAATCGTAAGCAGGCCTGGTGAAGATAATGAAGGAGGGGAAAATGTGGGTCAAATAGGATGGACGGGTATCGATATGGCTGATTGGCAAACAGTAAGATATGACCTTGCTGAAATTGCAAAAGACCCCCGTGCTAATCAGGTCCGATTTAGAATAGCATTTTCCAGTGATGGTAGCAATCCGATAGGGGCAAATTATGATGGTTTCGCTTTTGACGATTTTACAATCGAATCGAAAACCCGATTTACACTTCTTGAACATTTTACAAATGCTCCGTCCAGCGTGGAAGAAAATATTTATTTGAATGATCTTGAAGATTTTACAAATGAAATGCCTGTGGGGTCACCTTTAAAAGAATTTTTACCCAAAGAGGTGATATCTTTGCATTATCAACTCAATTCACCCCTTGTTAATCCTATTTTTGACAATATACGGGATCCAAGATCAAGAGTGGAATACTATGATTTTAATAACCCCAACCTAAAAACTATGGTTGATGGTACTAATTATCCTTATAATATTGGTGCTAATACATCTGATTTGAATCATGCTGACCTGATTACTGCTACACTCAAAGACCCAAAATTCGATATAGAAGTCGATTTCTTAACTAGTCCAGATCATGTTCTAAATGTTCAAACTTTGGTAAAAGCCAAAGAAACATTGTTAAATGAAAAATTAGTAGTTCATGTAGCGGTAATTGAAAGGGAGATCACGAATGAATTTGGTATCAATGGTATTTCTTCTTTTAGAAATGTACTGAAAAAAATGATCCCTGATGCAACTGGTACAGAGTTTTCTCGTGATTGGAATCCAGATGACTCTCAGGAGTTAAACTTAATTTGGGATATGAAGCAGGATTTTATAAAAATATATGATCCGTCGGAATTAGGAGTGATTGTATTTGTTCAGAACAAAGCAACCAAAGAAATATATCAGACCCTTTATAAAAAGGCCCCGTCTAAGTTTGTTGATCAAGTTACTTCAATAGAAGGGGAATTTCCGGAATTAAAAGATTGTCTATTGTACCCCATCCCTGTTAAGGATTTTGTTGTTCTGGAATTTGGCAAACCGCTTGAGCGCGAGTATCAATTTAAGATCATCGAAATGAGAGGTGTAACAGTAATGGAGGGAACAATCCTTCCTGGTATGAAGAAAACGGTGATTAATGCCGATCAGCTTCCTATTGGTCTGAATATTCTGATTATAAAGAATAACCAAGGCAATACCATTAGAAAGAAATTCATTGTTACACGGTAATTTCGATTTTATTTTTATAGAAAAAGCTATTGAATATGCTATTTTTCAATAGCTTTTTTTCATTTAAGTATTGTTAACAGTTTTTGGCATTGTTTTTCCTATCGCTACTACAGAAAGCTTTTCTTTTTAAAAATACCTGCCGGCAGGTTTGACATAACAAGTTAAACCTTAAATAACAATTTATATGAAAAGATTTATACTATTATTGGTGGCTATTTTTATAGCGAAGCTGGCTACTGCACAGCAAATAGAAACAGGTATCAGAATTAATTATAATTCTGCAAATTGGTATGGAGATGTATGGCAAAATGTGACGGAGTTAACCAAACAAAGTGGAGAAATTGCTACTTTAAAAAACAGGAATGGTATAAGTGGAGGAGTGTATATTGGTTTACCTTTAGACGACCTCCTGTATCTGGAATCAGGTTTGTTTTATGATCAGAAAGGTGTGGGGGTAAGGGTAAGACCATTTGAAAGTATATTTAGCCCTCAATTAAAATCTACAGTCCAGCTAAATTATTTGTCTATACCTCTCAATTTACATGTTAAAGTCGCTGATGGATTATATTTGACCGGTGGAGGTGCTGTTTCAAAACTTATAAACAGTAAACTTGCTGTGAGAGGTTCGTGGTTAGGTATAGGTGCTGGCGATTCATTCCCGATTCAAAGAGCATTCAATGAGTGGGATTTTAGTCTACAGGGAGGTTTATTGTATCAATTTGAAAATGGATTCCATTTGAAAGCGGAATATAAGCATGGCCTGACGAGAATAAATGGTGGAATAATAAATGCCAATGTTTTCAACCGTGGCATATCCGTAGGAGCTGGATTCCGTTTTTAATAAGCGGTACATTTGAAATAAAATAGCCAGTATAATTATAACACTGGCTATTTTTTTAATTTCTTTTAATAGGTCTCATTTAAACCTGGCTCCATTACATCCTGACCAACAGTATCCTGTTCCATCTGTGTTTCATCCTGAGGATATTCTGATTCAGTATCCTGAATCCCCTGATCATCTTGATAAATACCATCCTCCTGCATGCCAGGAGCTCTGCCTTGATCATCTCTGTTGTTGGATTGCTGACCATCACAAGCAAATAACATCATACTGAATACAAATAATGATGCTACAAAAAAATGACTTAACTTTTTCATGATTAATTATTTTAGTTGAAAAAAAAATTCTACACAATTAAAAATTCAGGCCTTTTGCCTACACTATTATCAAGAACTTAAAAATTTCTGATAGGTTATAAGAATAATAAATTTTTTTTGGGAGGTCTGAAATTTTACACAGTAACTAATATCTATTTTTATAGCCTTGAGCTAATTTTAAACAACTCATGGTTGAATAAAAGCATTGTGAGGGAAATCATCTTAATTTACAACGACCGTAAAAAATTAATCATAGTTTTATTGTAATAATCTGCCATTCCTTTTCTTTGCATTACTATTTCTCCTTTTGGTGAAAGAATAAAAGTTGTAGGAATAGTAGAACTTTCATATACATCGGGGATGGAGGTTGACAGAAAATATACCGGAAATGTATAATTTTTTCTCTCAATAAATTTTTTAGCCTTTTCCGGGTCCTTGTCCAATGAGATCATTACAAATGAGACGTCCGACCCTTCAAATTCATCATATAGTTTCTGAATATCGGGCATTTCTGCAATACATGGAGGGCACCAAGTAGCCCAAAAGTTAATAAATACGGGTTTATTCCTAAATTTCTCGAATGGCACTTCATTTTGATTGAAATTTGTAAGTACAAAGTCATAAGATGCTTTCAAACGCTCATCTTCTTCATAATACTCGGCTTTAAACAATCCTGTTTGTAACATCACTCGTTGTAAAGTCGCAGCTACATCTTTATACCAACCCGTAAAAAACAGAATAGCAATGATGGATAGAAAAACGCCCCATTCTATAATCTCTTTTTTGATATTTTTCTTTTTCATGGTCTATCTATAGTCTCCAAAATTAAAGGTAAGAAAATTCCACATTTAGTTTAACTAAATTTATCATTAAAAGGCGAATGAGTTTTTGACTTTCCTTATTTTTGTTGACTTGGTAATTACAAACATGATGAATACGGTTCATATTGAAAAAATAGCTGGAGAACTGTCAGTGAATACTCGACAAGTGATCGCGACAGTGGTGTTGTTGGATGAAGGTTCTACAGTGCCTTTTATTTCAAGGTACAGAAAAGAAATGACTGGCAGCTTGGATGAAGTAGCCATTGCTTATATCAGAGACAGGATAGAGCAATTGCGTGAGATCGATAAACGCAGGGAAACCGTTTTGAAGTCCATCGAAGAACAGGGAAAGCTAACAGATGAATTAAAAAAGAAAATTGAAAGTGCAGAAACCATGTCGGTATTGGAAGACCTGTACTTGCCATATAAACCAAAAAAGAGAACCAAAGCAACGGTTGCCCGCGAAAAAGGTTTGGAACCTTTGGCGCAACAAATCTTCGAACAAGGGAAATTTGATGTAAGTGAGGTGGCTGCCCAATTTATAGATGAAGAAAAAGACGTTAAAACCATAGAAGAAGCCATTCAGGGTGCTTCTGACATCATAGCTGAATGGATAAATGAAGATCCTGTGATCCGGGCGAAGATGCGGGATTTGTTTATCAACCAAGGTATTTTTAAATCAGCGGTAATTAAAGGAAGAGAAGACGACGGACAAAAATTTAAGGATTATTTTGATTGGACAGAACCAGTAAAAACAGCTCCTTCTCACAGGGTACTGGCGATGCGAAGGGGCGAAAAAGAATTGATTTTAAGTCTTGAATGTTCACCACCAGAGGAGTCAGCTTTAAGATTGATTAGGGATCATGTTATTAAATCTTCGAATTACGCTGCTGAAATAGTTGAAAAAGCTATCCTTGACAGTTACAAAAGGCTGTTAAAACCTTCAATGGAAACAGAAGCAAGATTGTATTCCAAGAAGAAAGCTGATGAAGAAGCTATCAATGTTTTTACCACCAATCTACGCCAGTTATTATTGGCACCACCATTAGGTCAAAAAAATGTAATGGCACTCGATCCGGGATTTCGAACTGGTTGTAAAGTAGTTTGTCTGGACAAACAAGGTCAGCTCATCTATAACACCACAATTTATCCAAATGAACCACAGAACAAAGTTCAGGAGTCAACAGCCATTGTGATGGCGTTATGTGAAAAATATCAAATTGAAGCTATTGCTATAGGTAATGGCACGGCAAGTCGGGAAACTGAAGCCTTTATAAGGGCAATTGGACTTCCAGATTATATCATGATTGTAATGGTGAATGAAAGTGGGGCATCTATTTATTCAGCTTCAGAAGCTGCAAGGGAAGAATTCCCGGACTACGACCTGACTGTTCGTGGATCGGTTTCAATTGGCAGACGATTAATGGATCCTTTGGCAGAGTTAGTAAAAATAGATCCTAAATCAATTGGGGTAGGTCAGTATCAGCATGATGTTGATCAAAATAGTTTAAAGAAAAGTCTGGATGATGTGGTGGTGAGTTGTGTGAATAATGTAGGTGTGGAAATAAATACAGCCAGCAAGCAGGTATTAACTTATGTGTCCGGGTTAGGACCTCAATTGGCACAAAACATTGTCAGCTACAGGAATGAAAATGGTCCATTTCGGGATCG